>NZ_BTTP01000002.1:0-256195 GCF_036246225.1 Lacticaseibacillus salsurivasis | reverse complement strand
GCTGGTCTCCCTTTGTGAGTAGAGCGCAAACCAGCCACGCCTTGATCTCTGACGATGCGATACCAAGAATTAACCTGGCTGGGAGAGATACCGAAATGAGCCGCAGTTTGCGCACGACTTACTTGATGTGTATGCACATACTCTACCACGGCAATCTTGAATGCTTGAGAGTATTCAACTTTTGTATGCTTAACTTTCAGAGATTCGAGACCATGAGCCTTAGCTTGATTGACCCAGGTTCGAATATTAGCGCGCGAAGGAATACCATATCGAACGCTGAGCTCTCTGTAACCAATACCGCCTTTCAAGTATTCAGAAACCACTTTTGCCTTTAATTCGTTACTATATTTGGTCACAAGAAATGCCCCACAATCGTTAGACTTCTTGTCTAACAATTGTAGGGCACTTCATTGTGCCGGTGGTCTTTCGTTTACCCTTATTCGTTAGATTTCAATGCCCCAACCATGTCGATCCGCTGCAGCCGCTTATGGGTGACCAGCATCACAATACCCGTGAACGCGAGCATCAGCAGTGTCGCCCAGACATAACTCATCGCATGCAGCAAGACTGGGAAAATGACCTGGGTGGTTTCCGCCTGATGCAAAATGTACCGGAGCAAGGCGTACCCGACCCCATAGCCAAAGACGATTCCAACCAGCGTCATCACAATGTTTTCCCGCACAATGTACATGGTCACTTCGCGGTCGTAGAACCCTAGGACCTTGATGGTGGACAGTTCGCGAATGCGCTCGGACACGTTGATGTTGGTTAAGTTATACAACACGACGAAGGACAAAATCCCCGACAGCAGGATGAAAATGAAGACAATGGGATTAAGCGAAGTCCCCATGTTGCTGATGCTTTGGGTCGCATCAGCCTTAAAGCTAGTCCCCAGCGCCGCCTCATCCTTGAGCAAGCGGTGTGCCAATTGTTGCCGCTGCTGATCAGACATTTTGGCCAGCTTCACCAACAACGCATTGGTGGTTGGCGCCTGGCCAAAGGCTTTGGTGTAGGCCTTGGGGCTCATGTAGGCGAACACCCCGATGTAGTTCGTGGTGACGCCGCTCACCTTAACCTTGACCGCTTTTTTGCCCGCGCGGGTAAAAGTCACCGTGTCGCCAGTTTTCACTTGCAGCTTGTTGGCGATTTTTTGACTGATGACCAGGCCTTTGGTGGGCAGCGCATATACTTTGCCTTGATTGGCCAAGGTCACGTAGCGACTGAAGTGTCCGGCGCGGGGCGTAAACAGGTTGATATCATTGATCTGTTCACCGTTGGCTCGCGCCTTGCCGCTGGTTTGGTTAATCGGCAAACTACTTTGATACTTGCCACTGGCTTTGATCAGGTCAATGGCGGCAGTTTGATTATTCGCCGCGGCCAACGCCACTGTGGCATCGTAGTCGAACACTTGGCCATATTGCTGACTGCCGGTGGCGCTAATCGAGTCGCGCAAGCCAAAGCCGGTTAAAATCAAGCCGGTACCGCCAGCAATGCCGACAATCGTCATAATCATCCGACTCTTGTAGCGGAACAAGTTGCGATAAGAGACTTTTTCGTTGAAGCTCAAATGCCGCCACAGCGGGCGAATGCGCTCGAGCAAAATCCGTTTCGCCGACTTCGGGGCGCGCGGCCGCATCAGCTCAGCCGGCCGCTCTGCCAACTCGCGGTGCGTGACTAGTGCCGCCGCGCCGACTGTTGCCACCAGCGAAAAGGCCACCGCAATCACAAGACTGCCGGTCATCACCGGAATGGTGGCGGTCATGGGAATGACCGCATCATAAAGCGACACAATGAAGCGTGGCAGCGTGAGGTTGCCGGCCACGCCGCCAATGATCCCACCGAGCAGGCCGGCCATCAGGGCATAAACGATGTAGTTGCGGGCAATCGCCAAGCGCCCAAAGCCCAGCGCCTTAAAGGTGCCGATTTGCCCGCGGGCTTCTTCGACCATCCGGGTGATGGTGGTGAAGGTAATCAGCGCCGCAATCAAGAAGAAGAACACTGGGAAGACATTGGCAATCGCGGCAATCCGGTCCGCACTGTCGCCAAACGCGGAAAAGCCAGGGAGATCTTCGCGGGTTTGCCAGGTGTAGGTGGTTTGGGTCGCCGTTTTGGCCTCGCGCTTCGCAGCGGCCAGCTTCTTGGCGGCTGCCGTGAGCTGGGCCTGCTGCGCGGCTAATTCAGGCGTTGTGGTCACCTGGCCGCCAGACGCGGCTTTGACTTGCGCCAACCCGGCGTCCAGCTGACTTTGCGCCGCTTGGAGCTTGGTTTCCTGCGCCGCGATGGGAGCGAGTGCTTGTGCATACAAAGCAGCGCTGCGAGTTTTGGCCCGGGCTTTAAACACCCGCTTCAACGCCGTCTTTTTCTTCGCCACCGCGCTTTGGTAGCTTGCCGCATAGCTGTTCTTACTTTGCAAACTAGCAAAGCGCACGTTAAGCTGCGTGGCCACGGTCAAATTCATTTGCTTGGCGGGAATGTAGGCAAAAAAGCGGACTTTGCCATCCCCGACATTGGCGGCGCCGCGCTCATTGTTGTCGACATACTGCGGGGAATCGACAAAGCCGACAATCTTGAACGTCCGCTGCTTGAGCTTTGCCTCCTTACTGAAGGTCAAGGTTTGGCCTAGTTTGTAACCATAATCGGCCTTGGCCCGCTGATCCAGCACGATTTGGTTGGCTTGCTTGGGCAAGTGGCCACTGCGCAGCACCAGGTGGTTTTGCTTGGCGGCTTTTTGGTAGCCGTAAAGCGCGATCGCCCAGTCGTTTTTGCCGCCAGTAACATACTTAAACTTGGCCAGTTCGGCTTTTGCCCCACTGACTTTTTCAGCAGTGCGAACATCAGCCGCCGTGAACCCGGTCGACGAAAAGAGCTGCACATCACTGAGGTGCTCGTTTTTCACAGTTTGATCCATCGAATCAGTCAGACCCGGGCCGGCGCCTTGAATGCCAACGAAAGTCAACGTGCCGAGCAAAATAATCAAAACAATGGCGATAAAGCGGCCTTTATTGGCCCCAATTTCACGCCACATATTGCGGTGCATGGGTGTCATGAACGCCGCCCCCTTACCATTCAATCTCGGCGACTGGCGTGGGGTGCGGATTATCCACCACCGACCGGACCCGGCCGTCATTGATGCGGATCACCCGATCCGCCATTTTGGCCAAAGCAGCATTGTGGCTGATGATCAGCACGGTTTTGCCATCGCGGCGGGAAGCATCTTGCAACAGCTGGAGAACTTGCTTGCCGGTTTCGTAATCCAAAGCACCGGTTGGTTCATCGCACAGCAAGAGCTTCGGGTTTTTGGCCAAAGCGCGCGCAAGCGCGACGCGCTGCTGCTCGCCGCCGGAGAGCTGTGACGGAAAATTGTCAATGCGATCACCCAGCCCCACCGCCTTAAGCGTGGCCTCGGCGTCCAAGGCATCTGGCACGATGGAGTTGGCCAGCTCAACGTTTTCTTTGGTGGTGAGGTTGGGAATCAGGTTGTAAAACTGGAAGACGAAGCCGACACTATCGCGCCTATACGCGGTGAGTTGCTTATCATTGAAGCGCGCAATATCGACGCCATCGACCACGACTTGGCCACTGGTGGGGACATCCATCCCGCCTAAAATGTTCAGCACCGTCGACTTGCCGGCACCACTTGGGCCCAGAATCACCGTCAGTTGGCCTTCCTCGCAGTTGAACGACACATCATTGTTGGCGAGAATTTTGGTTTCGCCCATTTGATACTGCTTGGTTTCATTGCGAACTTCGATATATGCCATGACCAACCTCCATCTTTTCAACACACTGTTGGTATAATAAGATTATTATGCAAGGTTCAGGCGGCTGGTGCAACCGCCAATCACCGCCTATCTGTCATTAAATCAACACCCCATCGTTTAATGTTGGAAAGAAGGAAAAATCATGGTTGGCACTAAAAATAATCGCCGTGCTCAAGCGACCAAGCAGCAGCTGCAAGCCGCGTTGCTGCAACTGCTTCAAACCAAACCACTGGCCAATATCACCGTGACTGAAATCTGCCAGGTGGCCGATGTGAACCGCGGCACGTTTTATACCCACTACCGCGATCCGGCTGATTTATTTGCGGTGATCGAAACCGACCTCGTCGCCAAAGTCACTGTCCTCATCGACCAGCAAGATGCCCGCCCCGAGGCTTGGCTCACCCAAATTCTGACTTTACTCAAGCAAAACGAAACCGCCACCGCCATTATCATCAGTGAACTCACCGAAAGCCCGGTGCTGCAAGCCCTGCTCCTGCCAATCAAGGCCGCGTCGCTGAAGGATTATGCGACGCGGTTTAATGAACACGACCCGGCGGTTTTGGCCTACTATTTCGAATTCTTCCTCAGCGGCGCGGTGCGCGTGATCACCCGCTGGCTGCAAACCGGCGCTAAGCAAACCCCGGCTCAAATCGCCCAAGTCATCACCCGCAGCGCCGGCATGATGCAAGCAAATCATTAGCGGCCTGGGCCATGCGCCTCGTATAATAAGCGCGTAATTGGAACGCTTAAAGGAGGCGCACTATGACGCAAACGCTTGGTATTCTCGTCGGTAGCTTGCGGCAAAACTCGTATAACCGCATCGTCGCTGACACTTTTCGCTCGCTGATTCCCAGCCAGTATGACGTGACCGAAATCGCCATCGCGCATTTACCCTTTTACAATGAAGACTTGGACACCACACAGCCGCCAGTGGCGTGGACAGATTTTCGGCAAACGGTCCAAGGCGTGGCTGGTATTCTGATTTTCAGTCCTGAATATAATCGCGGCGTCCCATCAGTGTTGAAAAATGCCTTCGATGTCGGCTCCCGGCCGCGGGGCCAGAATGCCTTTGCCGGCAAACCGGCGCTGGTGGTCACCGCCTCGCCTGGCGCAATTGGCGGGTACGCCGCTAACAACAGCATTCGCCAGACGCTGACTTTTTTGGACATGCCGACACTCCAGCAACCAGAGGCCTATATCGGTAGCGTGAACACCCACCTGAGTGAGGATGGCGGCAAGCCGCACTTCAAGCCTGACACCGTCGATTTCTTCAGCCTGATTGTCGAACGCTACATCGCCTTTTTTGAACGCCTCACCGCATAAATGAACAGCGCCATGAACCCGAGGCAGGATTCATGGCGCTGTTCGTTTAGGTTACAGAGTTACAGCTTCACGCCTTGCACAGCATGGGCGTAGGTCCAATCAAGCAAAGGCTTCACTTCACCATTCTTGTAATACACGGCAATTAATTCATTCCACTCACTCCAGATGGTGAGGGGCACATTGATTAAACCGGCACCCCCATCAATCATCACTTTATTAGCAGCTAGAGTGGCTGACCGTTTATTGCCGTCCCAGAAAATCTGCCGGCGCATGTCGTGATACATGAGTCGCATGGCCTTTTCTGTGGTGGATTGATCTGACGCCATGAGCTCAGTCAACCATTTTTCTTCGGCTTGTTCATCAATCATCGGCGGCACCCAATCGTTTTCATCGCCAATGTCGACAGCGCCTTGGCCGCTGCGAAGCTCACCAGGAACCAAGGCATCGTATTTCGCCACGATTAAATTGATATTCTGTTCAATCTGAAGCGAAATGGGATCATCCTCTTGGGTGATATAGTCCCAACCGCGTTTAATCTGAACAATGGTATTGCTGTCGTCAAGGGAAACGCCGTTGACGCCAAGCCCCCGCATGATTGCCTGAGTTTGTGGCAAGGTGGTGTTGATGCCTTCAAACCGAGAGTTGGTATGAACGAGCGCATCAAAATTACTCCTCGCATAACGCCGATTCAGATCACGCGTTAAATGATATTTATCCTCATACGCCATAATTGATCTCCCATCTTGCTAAGCATCTTCGTCCCCATTTTAGCATGGCTTATCCCTGGCTGTCTGAACAAAAAAACACCCTCCCGTCGCAATGACGGGAAGGTGCTTCCCACGCTGATATTACAGCTTGGTAACGTTGGCAGCCTGAGGGCCGCGGTCGCTTTGTTCTACTTCGAAGCTAACAGCTTGGCCTTCGTCAAGCGTCTTGTAGCCGTCGCCTTGGATAGCGGAGAAGTGAACGAAAACGTCTTTGCCGTCTTCACCAGTGATGAAGCCGTAACCTTTGTCAGCGTTGAACCATTTAACAGTACCTTGTTGCATAATGAGTGAATCTCCTTCATTAAAAACCTATAGTGACAAAAACAACTGGTAATCGCTGAAAGGAAATCCATTATGCAAGAACACAATTGTTTCAGTTCATCAATTACTAGGTTCAGTGTACCACAGCCAGCAGGGAAAAACTATTTTTTTATCAGGCAGGCAGCGGCGACGGGCGCACTTAGCGGGATGGGTAGCCTAGTTCAGCGAATTGAAGCCGCACTTGGCTTCGAGGCGCTGGACGTAGCTACACACTCCCGCGTTGCCCGTCAGAGCGCAACTACAATCAGGCTGCTGCGGTCGGCCGCTCTTAGCCGGATGGGTAGCCTAGCTTAAGGCATTGCCGTCTGGTCTTGACGGTGAGGCCTTAAGCGTAGCTATCCATTCCGGCGTTGGCCGACCACAGCGCAACTTCAGACAGCGGCGACGGGCGCACTGTGCGCATGGTGGAGCCTAAAACCCCGTTATTTCACCATCGCCACGTGCAGAACCCCGGCGTCTATGGTATTTTAAGGTTACTATTAGATAGAAAGAGGATCACCATGCAAGACATTTCGCCGTTAACCATCCGCCCCAGCCTATTTCATCTCATCTTCCAGTTGCTTTTCGGCGGCGCCTTCGCTGTAGCGGCCTGCGTGATTATTCTGCAGCAAGGTCGCCTACAACTCGGGGCTAACAACGCGACGTTTGGGGCAATCTTAATTACTTTAGGGATATTCGGGCTGGCGTTAACTGCGCTGTTTTTAGTCGTCCAAGGCATTCGCAAGGCCAAGCAGCCGAGTTTGGTCTTCGATCATGATGGCATTCGCGACAACAGCAATGTCTTCACGCTGAAAAGTAACTTCCTCCCTTGGTCCAACATCCGCGGCATGGCGGTGATTCATTCGACCCTGATCTTGAAAGTTCAAAACCCGCCGCGCCAGCGTCGCAACGCGTTGATGAAACAAATCAGTCGGGAATTTGATGCGAACTACACCATCGACATCAACTTAATCAGTGATGCCGAACATGCTGCCTTAGTCCAGATTGCCAACACCCTAGATCGTAAAACTGGCATCTGGCGCGATTTAGGTGAGCATTAGACCAAGCAAAAAGCTGTTCGTCCTCTGCAAAATTGCAGCGGTGCGAGCAGCTTTTTTGAGTCGTTTACCAGCCTTGCGCCAGCATGGCGTCGGCCACTTTGATAAAGCCGGCGATGTTGGCGCCAGCCAGATAATCTTCTGGTGTGCCATAAGTCTTGGCAGCGTCAACACTGGCTTGGAACAAATGAATCATGATTTGCTTCAATTCTGCATCCACTTTAGCAAAGCTGTCACTGGTGCGCCGCGAGTTTTGGCTCATTTCGAGTTCTGAAACGGCGACCCCACCGGCATTGGCCGCTTTGGCCGGCCCGTACAACAAGCCAGCTGCCTGGTAGGCCTTGATGGCTTCTGGGGTGCTTGGCATGTTCGCCCCTTCAGCCACGGCGATGACGCCAGCCTTGACCAAACGTTCGGCCTGAGCACCATCGATTTCGTTTTGCGTCGCGCATGGCAATGCAATATCGTAAGCCACCTCGGCGTCCCACAGTGAGCCTTCATGATATTCAGCAGTTGGCTCGGCAGCAGCATAGTCACTCATGCGGCCGCGCTTCACTTCTTTGATTTCTTGCAGCTTGGCCAAATCGATGCCATTGGCTTGCATGACATAACCATTGGAATCACTAGCGGAAATAACCGTGGCCCCTAATTCTTGCGCCTTCTTAATGGCATAAATCGCCACGTTGCCGGCCCCAGACACTGCAATCTTTTTCCCCGCAAGGCTTTGGTCGTTGTGCTTGAGCATTTCGTCCAGATAATAGATCAAGCCGTAACCGGTGGCTTCGGTGCGGGCCAATGAGCCGCCATAGCTCAAGCCTTTACCGGTCAACACGCCGCGTTCGCTGCCGCGCAGGCGCTTGTACATGCCATACAGGTAGCCGATTTCACGGCCCCCAACGCCGATATCCCCGGCGGGCACATCCATATCCGGCCCGATATACTTACTCAATTCCAGCATGAAGCTTTGGCAGAAGCGCATGATTTCCGCGTCGGATTTGCCTTTCGGGTCAAAGTCCGATCCGCCCTTGGCCCCGCCGATTGGCAGCCCGGTCAGTGAGTTTTTGAAAATCTGCTCGAAGCCTAGGAATTTGACAATGGACAAGTTGACACTCGGATGGAACCGCAGCCCGCCTTTGTATGGTCCAATGGCAGAATTGAACTGCACCCGGAACCCACGATTGACCTGCATATGGCCTTGATCATCTTGCCAAGCCACCTGGAACTGCAAGGCGCGCTCTGGTTCGGTCAACCGTTCCAAAATCGCGGCCTGTTGATACTCCGGATGCGCCGCAAACACCGGCGTAATGGTGTTTAAGAAATTCGCCACCGCTTCTTGAAACTCCGGTTGGTTCGGATCGCGCTTGATCAATTGCACCTTGACTTGGGCAATATAGGCTGCTGCTTCACTCATAGTGTCACCTATCCTTTTTTCAATTTGTTTCATATTAGCACAAAACCGGATGAAGTCGGCGATTTTTTGTTTAATCAGATTAAAAAAACGGACGAAGCACAGCATTCTTGCTTCTATCCGTTTTATTTGTTCGTGTTTTTATGCTATGCCGGCTCGTACTTGAGGCTGGAGACCGTATTTCGGCTCCAGCCGGACCGCCGCGCCCCGGCGCCGCGCCTGCCGCTCTGCGGCCAAGCGTTACTTCGTTGCTTGTGCGTTTGCGGCTACCGCCGGATCAACCTTGCCTTCCGCCCGGCGGATGGCGGCGCTGATATCGACTGGATGGCCTTTCTTGCGGGCATCAGCGTATTCAGCCGTAGCAGTGAACAGCAAATCGGAAGCCGAGTTAACGGCGGTTTCGACGGAATCCTGAATGACCCCGATCACGAAGCCGACGCCGACAACCTGCATCGCCACATCGTTAGAAATCCCAAACAAGCTCGCGGCCATCGGAATAATCAACAGCGAGCCCCCAGCAATGCCAGAAGCACCGGTGGCGGCGAGGGCCGTCAGCACGCAGAGAATGAAAGCCAGCGGGAAAGACACTTGAATGCCCAGCGTCGCACACGCCGCCAAGGTCATGACGGACACCGTAATCGCTGCGCCGCCACTATTGGCTGACCCGCCCAGCGGAATCGACACGGAATAAGATTCCTTGTTTAGCCCCAGGTCTTCGCAGGCCTGCAAGTTAATCGGAATATTAACGGCAGAGCTGCGCGTGAAGAAGGCCGGAATTCCGGACCGCTTCAGCGTCCAGAAGGTCAGTGGAAAAGGATTTTGCCGCGTGTAGGCGAACGTCATCAGCGGGTAGACCACCAGATACACAAAGGTCATGGTACCAACAAGCAGCACCACCAGCTTTCCGTACTGGGCAATGCCGCCAAAGCCGGTTTCGCTGATGGTGGTGTACACCAACCCGGCAATCCCAAATGGCGCCAGCTCAATCACGAGCTGCGCCACATGGGTGATGGCACCAGAGATTTCAGTGACTACCTTGCGCGTTTCTTTCGAGGTCAACCGCAGGGCAAAACCGATCATCAAGGCCCAGAACAAAATAGACAGGTAATTTGCATTCACAATCGCATTCAGCGGATTGCCCACCGCATTGGTTAACAAATCCGACAACACTTTGCTTAAACTCTTCGGCGCTGCGGCCACGGCCGCAGCTTTTGGCAGCACCAGCTTCACGGGGAACAAATATGAGGCCCCCACGGCGGCAAATGCCGAGAGTAACGTCGCGCTCAAGTAAAGCACAATCACAGTGCCAAAATGATTTTCACCGCCGGACTTGTAGCCAGACACCGCCGACATAATTAGGAAGAACACCATCACCGGGGCAATCCCCTTCAAAGCACCGACGAACAATTCGCCTAACAGCCCAATCCCGCTCCATGAGGGTACGATCACCGCTAACAATGCCCCAATGACGAGGCCAATTAAAATTCTAACAATCAATGATACCGATCGATATCTTGCAAACATGGCAATCGCTCCTTCATAGTTAATAGTAGCGATTGTACACGATGTAGAAACATCTGTCCAGCAAATATGCACATTCAATAGGACCAATTTTGAAAATTGGTCTAGCATCGGGGGCAAAACAGCGCTATTCTATAGTGAAAACGATTACTAAGGACGTGAAAAAATGATTTTTGGTTCGATTGAAGCGGGCGGCACTAAATTTGTTTGCGCCACCGGGACGGCAGACGGCACGGTGATTGCGCAAACGCGGATTCCGACCACGACCCCGGAAGAAACGATTCCGCAAGTGATTGCCTTTTTTAACGCTAATCCGGTGTCAGCTATTGGCATTGGCACCTTTGGCCCGGCCGACATTGATCCGGACTCTTCGCGCTATGGCTACATCACCTCCACGCCGAAGCCCGGCTGGCGTGATTACGATTTTCTCGGCACCATGCAGGCGGCAATTGACGTGCCTTACGCCTTCACCACTGACGTCAATGAAGCGGGTTATGCCGAGTGGAAGGCTGGCGCCGGCAAAGGCCATAAGAATGTCCTGTACTGGACCGTTGGCACTGGCATTGGCGCCGGCTACATTCACGATGGCAAGCTGCTACAAGGCTATTCCAATCCTGAAATGGGTCACATTTTCCTCCAGCGCGACCCCAGCGATACCTACAAAGGCCGCTGCCCGTTCCATGGCAACCAATGCCTGGAAGGTTTAGCTGCTGGTCCCGCCGTTGAAGAACGGGCCGGGAAAAAAGGCACCGAACTGAAGCCAGATGATCCGGCCTGGGAATTGGAAGCTGGCTATCTGGCGCAAGCTTGCCTAGATGCCGCTATGATTTTGTCTCCTGATATCATTATTTTTGGCGGGGGCATTATGCACCAGGAACAACTCCTCCCCATGATTCGCGAAAAGTTCCGCGACTATGTCCAAGGCTACATTGACACCCCGCCGCTGGATGACTACATCGTGCGCATCGGCCTTAACGATGAAGCTGGCGTCATGGGCGGCCTGCTGCTGGCCGCCGACGCTTACGCGGCCAAGTAACGGGAAATTGAATAGTTTGCTCATCCAAAAACCAGGTGCCAAATCAAGCCTCCGCGTTTGATTTAGCACCTGGTTTTTATTGTCGTGGGAACAATACGCGCCGACCTACGCGAATTTTGCGGGCCGGCGCATGGACGATTGCGGCAGCATACAAATATCCCTCAGTCCTAACCGGATGATGCAGACCGATCATCTGGTCAGACTAAGGGATATGAGTTACCACTTAGGAATGGCGTCAAACCGCAATTATTGCGCGTTCAACAGCGAACCAAAGATGGCTTTCTTCTATTATAGAAGCTTAGAACTTGTAGTCCCAAGCTGGCAGTTCAGTTTTGCCGTAAATCTTCTTGATATATTTCTTGGTATCGTTGGTCTGGAAGGCCTTCACAATCTTCTTGTAGGTCTTGTTGTTGACGTCCTTCTTCTTGGCCACGATGATGTTGATCCACGGAATGGAAGCCTTGGTGACTTTTTCAATATCCAGGGCCTTGTTAAAGTCGAGCTTGGCGTTCAAAGCAACCCCGGAGTTGATCACAGAAGCAGTCACGTCCTGCAAGGAAGATGGCAGCTGCGCCGCATCCAGCACCTTGATGTCTAGGTTCAACTTGTTGGTCTTGATATCATTTGGTGTTGGCAGGTTGCCGGTGCCTTTCTTGAAGGTGATAAAGCCGTTGGTCTTCAGCAGTTCCAAAGCCCGCGCTTCGTTGGTGGCATCGTTAGGAATAGAAACGGAATCGCCTTTCTTCAGCTGCGACAGCTTGGTGATTTTCTTGGAGAAAATGGCCATTGGCGCAATGATGGTTTTCCCAATGGTGGTCAGGTTTTGGTTGTGCTTCTTGTTCCAGTCATCCAGGAAGAACTGGTGCTGGAAGGCGTTCAAATCAACGTCGCCATCGGCCAAAGCACTGTTGGGCTGGGAATAGTCGGAAAATTCAACGATTTTGAGATTAATGCCTTCTTTTTTCAGCTTTGGCTGGATGTGCTTCCACACCCGGTTGTCTGAACCAACGACCCCAATTTTGACGGTGGTGGTCTTTGTGGTATCGGCAGACTTGTTGCTACCGCAAGCCGCCAGGACCAGTCCTAAACTAAATACGCCAACCAATGCTAATGTCTTCAACACTTTTTTCATGTGAGTTCCTCCTCGTGTGATTGCGCGATGCGCTCGCATCGCGATTCATGCTTGCACCCCGTGATCGGCGGCATGTGTGCGCTGCACATGCCACAAAAAAACGCCCACTTCTAACCAAGTTAGAAGTGAGCGGGCCCACGGTACCATTCTAATTCGTCGCTAAAACTAGCGACCTCATCCGGACAAACATCCGGGTGCTCAGTAATGGGAGCCGGCCAGTCCAACTTTGCATTTGCTCAGCTGAACGATCATCTTCGAGCCATGTTCGATTGCCCTTGCTACCCTGCTCTCAGCTTTGCCAGGTTTTCTGTACAGTCTTGGGAAATCTACTCACTCGATCACGTGATGCATTTATGAAATTAGCATGAGTATAGCCTCGCAAAAATTTAATGTCAACCCTTGCATTTTAATTTTTTTGGTGTTTAGCTGTTAGCCAAAAGGAGCGTGAAAGAAATGAGTGAAGATTTAGATTTTTTGAAAGCCTTGATTCGCATTGATTCATCCACCGCCAACGGCAACGAAACCAGCGTGGCTAAGGTGATCCAAGCCAAATTGGCGGAAAATGGCATTGATAGCAAACTGGTGAACTATGCCCCTGGGCGTGATTCTTTGGTGGCTGATTTGAACCCCGATGCCCCAGGTCCAATTTTGGGCTTCACCGGGCATGAAGACGTGGTCAACCCTGGCGATCCGGACAAGTGGGACCATGATCCCTTCGAACCGTATGAAGACGGCGACAAGCTATACGGCCGCGGCACCGCGGATATGAAATCCGGCTTAGCGGGTTTGGTGCTGGCGTTGATTCGGCTGAAAAAGGCCGGCTTCCCGCATCACGTGCGTTTACTGGCGACGGTCGGCGAAGAATATGGCGCGTATGGCGCCAAGCAACTGACTGAAGAAGGCTATGCTGATGATCTCAGTGCGTTGCTGGTAGGGGAAGGCGGCGACAAGACCATCAAAACTGGGCATGGCGGCTCGTACAACTACCGGATTATCAGCCACGGCAAGTCTGTTCACAGCTCCCAGCCAAGCAAAGGCATTAATGCCATCCAAAAGCTGGCCGACTTCATCACCGAAGAACGCCACTTGTTTGACGACGCACCGGAATACCCAGCCCTCGGCCCGTTTGTCCACACCATCACCATCATCAACGGCGGCAAGCAGATCAACACCATTCCTGACTACGCTGAATTGCGCGGGAACGCCCGCCCAACGCCAGTGTTCTTAAACGATGAGGTCACCAAGCGCCTGCAAGGCTTAGCCGAGAAGTTGTCGAATGACGGCCGCCCTGGCACCTTGGAGTTCAAGCTGATTCACAGCTTTATTCCGGTTAACGACAACCCTGATAGCAAGGCGGTCAACGTTTTGGATAATGCCATTCAGGCCGTGCGCGGCGAGCAGCTGAAGCGCGAATTCGTCAATGGCGCCACCGACGCCTCTGAATTCGTCAAGAGCCCCACCAAGTTCGATATTGTGTGGTATGGCCCAACCAGCGACGGCCCAGAAAAGGCCCACCAGCTGAATGAATTCGTGTCGATTAAGCGCTACGAAGCGGCCATCGACATTTACGAGACTTTCGCCAAGAATTACTTCGCTTAATTTGCATTAAATAACATCATGCCATGCAAAAAGCCACCGGCAACTTGCCGATGGCTTTTTGACGTTGGTTTTCAGAAAATCAATCGAACACCATTTGATTGCGGTACAGTTTCGCATAGAACCCATGCTCATCCAGTAGTTCTTGATGGCTGCCTTGTTCGATGATACGACCATGTTGCAGCACCACAATGCGGTCGGCATTCAAAATGGTCTTGAGCCGGTGCGCAATGACAAAGCTGGTGCGCCCTTGAATCACGTTGTCCATGGCCTTTTGAATTTTGGCTTCGGTCACGGTGTCCACGTTCGACATGGCTTCATCCAAAATCAACAGCCGCGGATCGGTTAAAATCGTGCGGGCAATCGACATCAGCTGCTTCTGGCCGGCCGAGAAAATATTCTGCTCATCGGAAACTTTGGTGTCATAGCCGTCCGGCAAACTGATGATGAAGTCGTGAATGTTAGCCTGCTTGGCCGCATCAATCACCCGGTCCATCGTCGCGGTCGGTTCGCCGAAGCGAATGTTATCGGCAATCGTGCCGGTAAACAGCTGCGGATCTTGCAGCACAATGCCCACGGTTTGCCGCAGCTGGGTGAGATCCAAATCGCGTAGATCCACCCCATCAATGGTGATTTGTCCGGAATCGACGTCGTAGAAGCGATTCAGCAGATTCATCACCGTGGTCTTCCCGGAACCCGTCGGCCCAACCAGCGCCACCATTTCGCCTTTCTGAACGTCAATGGTCACGCCATGCAAAATTTCCTTGCCTGGCAGGTAACTGAAGCGCACGTTGTCGATTTTCAATTCTGACTTAATACCGTTGATCGCTTTGCCGTTAACCGGCCGCACTTCATCAGGCTGGCTGCGAACTTCATCAATCCGCCGGGCGCCGGTGATGGCCAGCTGGATCATGCCATACAAACTCGTCAGCGTGATAATCGGCTGGTAGTACTGCTGGGCGTAATTGACGAACACGACCACCAGCGCCAAAGCCGCACCGGTACTCATTTGACCATTGAGGGCCAGCCAGGAACCGGCAAAAATGACGATGGCGGTATTGAGCAAGGACAAACCAGACAGCAAGGGGCTGAGAATCCCGGACCAAATTTGGCCCCGTTCCGCGGTTTTACGGACGGTTTGGTTGTGGACTTGGAAGCCGGCCACTGAGTCTTTTTGCAGGCCATTGGTGATAATCACCTTTTGGCCAGTGACTTGTTCGTTGATGTAACCGTTCAGCGCCCCGACGTCGGTTTGCTGTTGATCCACCGCGGCCGCGGCCTTATGCATGACAAACGCCGCCAGTCCCAGTGCCACCGGGGTCGTGGCCATGGTAATCCAGGCCAAGGTGACATTTTGATTGAACATCATGATCAAAATCCCAATCAGCTGAGCAATGGCAAGGAAAACGTCAATCAACGCCTGATTCAGGGCATTGAAGATGTTATCCAAATCCGAGGTGTAACGGGCAAGAATATCACCGTCACTGTGCTGGTCGAAATACTGCACCCGCATGCGCTGCATTTTCCGAAACAAGCCAATCCGCATGGTACCCGTGGAGTACGCCGTAATCTTAGCCAACAGCCAACTGGCAATCAAAAGCGAGCTGGCATCGCCAAAATAAAATAACACATAGGCAATCAAGGTACCATGGAAATCCGCCAGATTAGCGCCGCCGCGGGTGGCGGGATTCGACCACAATTTCAGGTACTCGGTCAGTTCGCTGATGGCGCGGCCCAGATAAGTCGGCGCAATCACCACACAGGCGGTACTGATGCCAATCAGAATAGCCGTGAAGAGGAAGCCCCAGCCGTATGGTTTCAGGTAATGCCAGTAGTAACGCCCGGCGATTTTCAAATCTTTCATGCTGGCAGCCTCCCTTCCTTGGCCTTCTGGGTTTGATAGATTTCCTGATAAATCGTGTTGTTCGCCACCAGCTCGCGGTGCGTGCCGGCGCCAACCACGCGGCCTTCATCCATGACCAAAATCTGGTCGGCCCGGATAATCGAGGAAATCTTTTCCGCAATCACCACGGTGGTTGTATGTTTCAAATCGCGGTCCAGGGCTTCTTGCACCAGCTTTTCCGATTCGGCATCAAGCGCCGAGGTGGCATCATCCAAAATCAAAATTTCCGGATTGGCAATGACGCCGCGGGTAATCGCCAGCCGCTGTTTTTGGCCCCCTGAGAAGTTCGCTGACCGCTCTTCCACCGGTGCGTTGTATGCTTCTGGCAGGCGCTCAATGAACTCGGCTGCTTGCGCAATTTCCGCCGCCCGGCGCATCGTTGCGCTGGTGGCTTCAGGCTGCACCTGCTTGAGGTTATCAGCGATGGTGCCTGAGAACAGCGTCGACCGCTGCAGCACAAAGGCCACCGCGTCGCGAATCGTTTTTTCCGGCAAGTCGCGCACATCGACCCCGCCAATGAGCACTCGGCCAGAATCTGGGTCGAACAGGCGCGGAATCAGTTGGGCGAGGGTTGTTTTCCCAGAGCCAGTGGCGCCGACAATGCCCAGCATGTCCCCCGCCGCAATCGTAAAGGACACATCTTGCAGCGTCGGCTTGTCATCGCCAGGATAGGTGAAGGTCACATGATCGAAGGTAATGTCGCCTGCCACTTCACGCTCCGGCCCTTCCGCGAAGGTCATGCTTGGTGCATGATCCAGCACCTCGTTGATCCGCTTCAGTGAGATAAACGCACGGGTGGCAAAAGTCATCATGAAGCTGCCGTTAATCACCGCAAACAGGATTTGGCTGAGGTAAGAGGTGAAACTGCTGATGGCCGCAATGTAGGTCGGATGAAGGGTGGCTTCTTGGCCGACCAAATAAACCGCCACCGCAATGGCGATATTGGCCGTCAAGAAGAATGCTGGCATCAACACCGCAAAGACCTCGCCAATCCGCGTGGTGACGTCTCGCAGCTCGTCAGAGGGCCTAGCGAAGGTGGCAATCTGGTTGTCTTCTTGGACAAAGGATTTGACGACGCGAATGCCCATCAGATTTTCCCGGGCCACGGTGTTCACATTTTCAATCAGTTGCTGAGTGCGGCCGAATAACCGGCTCAACTGCTTGAAGGCGACAATCGCCACCGCCACAATGATCACCAGCATGATCAAAATCACCCACCACTGCTGGGGCATGGTGATTAAGGCCAAAATCAGGCCGCCTAAAAACAGAAACGGAATGCGCGTCACCTGCTGGAAAGTGGCCATCACGACGCCTTGCACCTGCTGGATGTCGTTGGTCATCCGCACCACCAAATTCGAGGCGGAAAAAGTTTCGATATCGGCATAGGCAAATTTTTGCACGTGCTGGTAGATGTCGGCTCGCAAATCCGTGGCCACGCCTAGCGCCAGCTTAGCCGAATAGACGGTGTTGATGATGCCGGCAATGATGCCGATCACGGCCAAGGCGATCAGCCACAGGCCGTCCTGCCAGACGGTACTTTTATCGTTAGCCATGATGGCTTCCATCACGGTTTGCAGCAGCCGCGGCTGCCACAACGTCGCAAAGACGAGCACCAGCACCGTCACTGTCGCCACCGTTGCGTTGACCCAGTAACGTTTCAGATACGGTATGAGTACTTTCATATGGTTCTCCTTATAATGCTTAGTTAGATAAGCGTATCTGAATAATTGATGAGAATCAAGGCGCGGCCAGTCAACATTGGCCAAGCCGGCTTAGCGGTTTTAGATTAACTTCCGGGCCGGTCAGCCTCCGCAGGCAGGGGCTGGAGCGTGGTGGCCAGCGCTTTGAGCCTCGCGCTGCGAGTCTCAAAGTCGCGGCTTGTTCTAAGCCAACTAAGGCCGTTGGCTAAGAACAATTTCACCACTGAGCCCCTGCCTGCTCCGGCTGACCGGCCCTACGGTAGTGTTTCTACGCTAATCAATGCTTGTGACTCATCAGTCGGTTGAGGGGTGTTTTGTTGTTGCTCAACCATGTCAAGAAGCACTTTTGCCTGAGTCAAAAATAGCCGCATTACTGCGGCTTCGTTGTTTATTCAAATAACTCGGCACTGCCGGCTGGGACGCGCACCAAGTCTCTAGCGACGAGTTCTTCTGCGATTTGCACGGCATTCCAGGCAGCGCCTTTCAGCAGGTTATCGGCGACAACCCATAAGTTGTAAGCGCCGGGGTTTTCTTGGTCTGGTCGGACCCGGCCGACGAAAGTGTCACGACTACCAGCAGCGGTTTGGGGCTGCGGGTAGAGTTGCTGGGCGGGGTCGTCTTGGACAACGAGGCCAGGAAACTTGGCCATTTCCGCCCGCAATTCAGCGGCAGTCGGGGTTTGCCCTTCAGCCACTTCAAACCAAACGGATTCGCCGTGGGCAATCGGTACCGGCACCCGGACACAGGTGGCGGTGACTTTGATGTCAGGGGCATTTTTGTCACCAAGCATGATTTTCTTGGTTTCGTGAATCATTTTCCACTCTTCATGCGTGTAGCCGTCGTCTTCGAACACGTCAATTTGCGGCAAAAGGTTAAAGGCCAGGGGATAGTGCTTGGCCGCGCCTTTGACCGGCAGAACGTTAGCCGTCATGGACTCATCGGCGAGGTACGCTTGGGCCTGAGTTTTCAGTTCTTCAATGGCCGACTGACCAGCCCCCGAGGCGGCTTGATAAGTCGACACGATGATCCGGCGCAACCCGAATGCACGCCGGACTGGTTCGAGCGCCATCATCATTTGAATAGTGGAGCAGTTCGGATCCGCGATAATGCCATGATGGTCGTTTAAGGCGTCAGGATTCACTTCCGGCACCACCAGCGGTACGTTGTCATCCATACGAAAATGCGACGTATTGTCCACACACACAGCACCGCGCTTCACCGCCTCTGGCAGCAGCTTGGCTGAAACCGCGCCGCCGGCCGAGGCCAGCACGAGATCAACGCCGTTAAACGAATCCGGCGTGGCGACGGTAACCGCGATACGCTGGCCCTTGAAAGTCAGCTCTTTGCCGGCCGAACGCGGCGAAGCTAACAACCGCAGCTCCCGCACCGGAATGGTTGACTCGGCCAGCTGTTCAATCATCCGGGTGCCGACTGCCCCGGTGGCGCCAAGAATGGCGACGACATAACCCTTTGTTTGCATACTTGTTACTCCTTTGTGGCGACATAACGCTGAATGCGCTCGCCGGCTTCAATCAAATCAGCGGTGGCAGCGGCATAAGACAGCCGCACGTACCCTTCACCGCCTGGGCCAAACACCGAACCTGGAACCACGCCCACTTTGGCCTTGGCTGCCAGGTCGTAGACAAAGGCCACATCATCAACCTGATTGGCTGGCAGTTTGGCAAAAATGTAGAACGCCCCGGCTGGCCGCGGCGCCGTGAAGCCAGCCGCAGTCAACGCCTTCAGCATCAAATCGCGCCGCTGTTGATAAATAGCTTTCATCTCGCTGGCATCGTCGAAGTTGGTCGCCAGCGCTTCCTGCGCCGCCATCATCATCGGGCTCGCGCCGCAGGTGACCATGAACTGGTGCATTTTGCCCACCAGTGCCACTAGCGCCGCCGGGCCGGCAAAATACCCCACCCGGTAGCCGGTCATGGCATGCGACTTGGAAAAGCCGGAAATCAGCAGTGTTTGCTCCGGCACCAACGCCCCCATACTGAGGTGCTTGGTGTCATACGTCAGCTCTGCATAGATCTCATCAGACAAGACCGCCAGGTTGCTGGCCTTGACCACCTGCGCCAGGGCTTGTATTTCGGCCGGCGAATAAGTCACGCCGGTGGGATTGCTGGGATAGTTCAGCACCAACCCCTTCGCTTCAGGATGCGCCGCCAGCGTGGCCTTGAGTTTGGCCGCCGTGAACAAGAAGTCCGGGGCGGTGTTGACCAGCACCACATTCAACGCGGCTAAATGGGCAACGGCCTCATACAGCGGAAACGTTGGCGTGGGAATAATGATGGTGTCACCGGGATTGAATAAGCCGGCAATTGCCGCGTGAATCGCCTCGGTTGCCCCGACGGTGACCACAACTTCGGTGGCTGGATCATAATGGGCATCGAAGCGTTTGGCCAGATAAGTGGCGATTTTTTCCCGCAGTGGCAGGTAGCCAAACGACGGAGCGTAATGCGAGTAATCGGCATCAATGGCAGCTTTGGTCGCCGCTTTGATATGTTCTGGCACCGGAAAGTCCGGCTCGCCAAGCGTCAATTTGATGATGCCGGGAATTTTTGAGATTTGGTTGTCCACAGCGCGAATCGCAGACGGCGGAATAGCGGCCACGCGCCGATTACCCAACGCGAGCCCGGTTTTCAATGCTGGCATGAGGAGCTTCCTTTCTTAAAGCAGTGAATCGAGGCCAATGGTCAAGGCGGCAGGCAATTTAGCCACCTGGCGCACTGCCAGCGCGACTCCGGCCATGAAACTGGACCGGTCAAAAGAGACCTGCTTGATACTCAGGCTTTCACCGGTCGCGCCAAACAGCACTTCTTCCTGAGCGACATAGCCCGGGAGGCGCAAGGCGTGCACCGGCACGTCATCAAGCCACTCGCCGCGCGCTGGCGCGTCTTGATGCGGGGCGAGCGGTTTGTGCTGGCGCGCTTGGCTAATCAATTTGGCCGTGGCCCACGCAGTACCCGAAGGCGCATCGAGTTTGTCTGAATGATGGACCTCAACCACCTCGGCGTCAGGGAAATACTTGGCCGCTTTGGCGGCGAACTGCATCATCAGCATTGCCGAAATGGCAAAATTCGGCACAATCAGCGCATGTTTGCCTTTGGCCTGGGCCAACTCGCCCAGCGCGGTTTCATCGGCTTGGGTCAAACCACTGGTGCCAATCACAACATCCATGCCATGGGTCAACGCATATTCAGCATTCGCCCGCGCCGCCGTTGGAATCGTGAAGTCAACCCAGACGTCAGCCGTGACATCAATTTGATCCAGCTGAGCAAACACCGGAAAAGCGGTCGGGGCCGCGGCCTCAGGGGCTAACCCGCCAACCACGGTCAGATCCGGAGTTTCCGCCATCATGGCTGTCACCTGGCGGCCCATTTTACCTAGCACGCCGCCAATGAATACTTCGGTCATTTTGCATCCTCCTCTAACACCGCCAGTACCTGCGCGGTTTCGCTGTCATTCAGCTTCAGCAGCGGTAGCCGTAAATTATTTTTGATTCCCCCCCGCCGCGCCAGCATCATTTTCACTGGTGCCGGTGACGGAAAGGCAAACAGAGCATGCATCCGCGGCACCAGCCAGGCCATTTGGGCGTCTGCTTCGGCCTCCTCGCCACGCTGTTGCGCCGCCAGCACTGCGGCCATTTGTGGCCCGTACAAATGCGACGCCACCGAGATGACCCCATTCGCCCCAACGCGCAGGGCATCTAGGAACTGATCATCATCCCCGGTATACACGGCAAAATCCGCCGGTGTGTGTTGCACCAGCCAGGCCAGGTCTTCAATCGTGGTGCATTGCTTGACGGCTTGAATGTTCGGCTGCTGGGCCAATTCGGCCAAGGTGACATTGCTCAGTTGCACCACGCTGCGGCCAGGAATGTTGTAGATCATCACCGGCTTAGCACTTGCCTCGGCAATCGCAGTGAAATGCGCCGCCATGCCCGCTTGGCTCGGCTTGTTGTAGTACGGCACCACAGCGAGCACGGCATCAACACCAGCCAGTCGTGACACTGCTTGGGCCAGCGCCACGGATTGGCGGGTGCTGTTGGTGCCGACATTGGCAATCAACCGACCCCGGCCGCGCAATTGCGCGCTGAAATGGGTGAACAAGGCAATTTTTTCTTCATGACTCAAATTCGGGCTTTCCCCAGTGGTCGCCCCGACCACAAAGCCTGTACTGCCTTCACTCAGTAGCCGCTCAATCAGCGCATCCAGCGCCGCGTAATCGATTTGGTCATCATCGGTAAACGGGGTGATGATGGCGGTGATAATTGCATCATTTTCAAACATGAGTTGCCTCCATTCGTGCTGTCAAAAAGCCCACCCAGGCGGTCACGCCTGGCATTAAAGCGGCTTCATCAGGATTAAGCTGGGCTGAGTGCAAACTGTGCGTCGGATCGCCCACACCTAACCACACCATGGTGCCCGGAAACTGCTGCAGCAAAAAGCCGAAATCCTCGCCGGTCATCGCCGGTGGAACCAGGGCAAAATCCACCTCAGGAGCTTGGGTCATGTAATCAATTAACGCCTTGGTTTGCGCTGGCGCATTTTCTACGGGCATGTACCCGCCTTGAATGAGCTTCAAAGCGACTTGCACGTCGTAAGTCGCCCCGACGCCTTCGGCAATGCGCCGCACGCGTTGCTGCATCATTTCAATATCGCTCTGGCGAAAGGCGCGGATGGTCCCGTCCAAATGGGCACTGCCGGCGATGACATTGCCGATGGTACCGGCATGGAAGGTGCCCAGCGTCACCACCCCACCGCGGACCGGATCCACATTGCGCGCAACGATGGTTTGCACCTGCATGACGAACGCCGCTGCCGCCACAATTGCATCATTGGCCTTTTGGGGAAAAGCAGCATGACCGCTTTTGCCAGTGAACGTGACGTGGATTTCCGTGGTGCCGGCAAACAAGGTGCCCATGCGCGTAGCAATTTGGCCAGCTGGTAGCTGCGGATCATCGTGCAGTCCGTAAAATTCGTCGGGCCGCCAGTCGCCGGTAAAGGCCCCGGCATCGAAGACTCGTTTGCCGCCATACTCCGCTTCTTCCGCGGGCTGGAAGAAAAACAGCAAGCTGTCGCGCGGCTGAACGCTGGCAAAATGGGCCAGCACACCTAGCGCCACGGTCATATGGATATCATGGCCGCACGCGTGCATCACACCGGCATGCTGAGAGGCAAACGGCAAGCCGGTCTCTTCTGTGACTGGCAGTGCATCAATATCGGTGCGGTAGCCAATGGTGCGGCTTGGTGCAGTGCCTTGCAGGCGGACCAACAGCGCGGTTGGCACTGCGGGCACGTGTTTAATGGTCAGCCACGGGCAATTTAAATCATTGATGACTTGTTCCAGATAAGCCTGGGTTTGGGTTTCCTGTAGCGCCAGCTCCGGTATTTGATGGAGGTGGCGGCGGATTTGAATCAGTTCGGATTCGGTGAATGCTGACATAAGCGGCCTTTCTTAGGAAAAATGATGACGGTTAGTGATGCAGGAAACAGCTTCTCGGCAGGCCAAGGCAATTGTTCACCGCAGCCTGGTTAGTCACGCTGCGCTGGGCATCGCCCGAGCAGCTAACTACGCTTGTGACCTCGCCGCCAAAAAACGGCGGCAATGCCATAAGCTAGGTTATCTGTCGGGCTAAGGGCGCCCAGCTCCGCAGCCTGGTTGGCAGCCTACAATTTCCGCAAAGCGTCAATCAACCCGGTTTCGCTCGCGGTTTTATCATCCTTCATCTTGATGATTTTGGCTGGTACCCCGGCCACAACAGCGCCGGCTGGCACATCGTCAATCACAATCGCGCCGGCGGCCACGACAGCGCCTTGGCCGACATGCACCCCTTCAATCACCACGGCGTTGGCGCCAACCAGCACATCGTCTTCAATGATGACTGGCGTCGCACTAGCGGGTTCCACCACCCCGGCCAGCACCGCGCCGGCGCCAATGTGGCAATGTTGGCCGACCGTGGCGCGTCCGCCCAGCACGGCGCCCATGTCGATCATGGTCCCGGCCCCGATTTTGGACCCGATATTGATAATGGCGCCCATCATGATGACGGCATTGTCATCAATCGTGACATGTTCGCGAATAATGGCGCCAGGTTCAATCCTGGCGTTCACCGTGCTGATGTCGAGCATCGGGACGCCGGTGTTACGGCCAAGCGCTTCAACCCGAATGGTGGTCAAGGTTGCTTGGTTGGCGGTCAACCACGGTTTGATCACGCCAGCATCCCCGTACAGCTGACCGGTTTTAGTCTCGAAAAAGGCCTGCACGCCTGCTGGTACTGGACTCAACTTAGCCATATCGCCAGCCAGCGTGACATGCAGCGGCGTGGTTTTCGGGGCATTGGCAATGTAATCGATGATTTGTTCGGCATTAAATGGCGCTGGCATAAACTTTCCTCCTAGATTAAAAACGTCCATCTGGTGCGCAGTTTCGCTCACCAGATGGACGTCAAATGACCATTGATTAACGATAGCGCCCCGCATGACTGCGACAGTCCACCGGATCTTCTCCAGTAGCCCAACCCGCCAGTGGCAACACCCACCAGCGGATTTCGGCGGTGTTCCCTTTCGCTTATCCGCACTGCCCGTGTCAGGGCTTGGATAAGGTACTCATGGCGACCGCAACCTCTATCAGTTATTTGATTAAGCTTAGAATACAATTATAACTAGACACCGTCAACCCTTGACAAAATCCGAACGCTTCGCTAATTTTAAGCCAATTGATGAGAAAAGAGCGAGAAAATTATGAAAGTCATTAAGTTTGGGGGCTCCTCTTTGGCCACCGGCGCCCAGCTGGAAAAAGTCAGCCGCATTGTTCAAGCCGATGCGCAGCGCCGCGTGATTGTGGTCTCCGCCCCAGGCAAACGCCACGCCGGTGACACCAAAGTCACCGACCTGCTGAAGCAGCTGGCCGATGCCGTGCTCGGCCGGCAGGACCCCTTGCCGCTGATTGACGTGATTTTGGCCCGGTACAGTGAAATTCAAACCCACTTTGCCTTAACCGAAGACGTGGTGGCCAAACTACGGGCGCACCTAATCGGCTTGACCCAACAAACCTACAGCAGCGCAGCTTACCTGCGGGATGCGTTCATGGCCCAAGGTGAGCATATGAACGCCCAACTGGTGGCCGCCGTACTGAAGGCGCAGGGCCTGCCTGTCCGCTTTGTCAGTCCCCAAACGCTGGGGATTGTGCTCGCTGGCGCGCCAGGTCACGTGCAAGTCGATCCGCAAACCTACCGCAACCTGGCCCAATTCAGCCTTGGCCCAGCAGAATACATTGTGGTGCCAGGCTTTTATGCCTTCGATGCAAAACAGCGCATCGTCACTTTCCCGCGAGGCGGCTCGGACATTACTGGTTCAATTCTCGCCCGCGGTTTACACGCCGACTTGTACGAGAATTTCACCGATGTCTCCTGGGTTTACGCCGCTGATCCACACCTGGTCAAGACGCCCCGCGCCATCAACACCGTGACTTACCGAGAAATGCGGGAACTAGCGTATGCCGGCTTTTCCGTGTTCAATGATGAAGCCTTAATTCCCGTGATTGAAGCCAATATTTGCGTCAATATCAAAAACACCAACGACCCCACTGCCCCGGGCACGCTGATTTCACCCACGAAAAACGTTAAGCATCACCACCACATCACCGGGGTCGCCGCCAAGAAGGATTTCACCGCACTGTACTTGCACCGCTACTTAATCAACGCCCAGGTTGGCTTCACCTTGAAGCTGCTCCAGATTTTGTCCAACTACGGCGTGCCCTATGAACATATGCCCAGTGGGATCGACGACCTCACTGTCATCATCGACAAACACGAACTAACCGCCGCCAAGCAGCAAGCCATCACCGAAGAAGTCCAAGCCCAAATTCAGCCTGACACCTTGGAATGGCTGGATGATCTCGCAATTGTGATGGTCGTCGGCGAAGGCCTTTACGCCAGCATCGACCTAGTGCCGCGCATCATGGTGGCCTTGGCTGACGCCGGCGTCACCCCGGCTGTCATCAACCAAGGCGCCTCGCGCATCAGTTTGATGCTGGCGGTGCCGAACGCGCAAGCCCAAGCCGCGGTGCAGGCCATCTATGGCTTAAGCAGTAACCACCAAGCCTAAACGCAAAAGAGGCTGAGACAAAATGCGATTTTAGCCCAGAGTATAAGCCAACCGGCCTGTAAAACCTGAACTTAGGTTTTGCAGGCCGGTTGGCTTATACGGCTAGGGCGTCGCATTTTGGCTCGTACTGTTCCGGAATAGTCCTGTGCCTATCCTCGTCTCAAATAATGTCTCAATCACTTTGATTCCGCGCTTACTGGCGCGTCCAGTGTTCAATTTTTTCTGGCGTAGCAATCAGCACTTCATCGGTCATGTTCAAAAACAGCCCGTGTTCCACGACCCCGACCGTCTGATCGAGTAAGGCAGCGAGCCCAGCCGGAATTGGCAGCGGATCGACAGCCAAGTCAATGATGTAATTGCCATAATGCGTGACATAACGCGAGCCGTCGTCGTTCAGGCGGTACTGCGGCTGCAGCGCCAGTTGGTCAAAGCGGCGGAAGTTCTGCTCGCAGGATACCGGCAGGACCTCTACGGGCAGCGGAAAACCGCCCAGCCGGTCCACTACTTTGCTTTGATCGACAATCCAGACATTGTGAGTGGCGTTGATGGCCACATTTTTCTCAAGTGTCAGCGCCCCGCCGCCGCCTTTGATGCCGTTGAGGTCATGGTCAACGCGGTCAGCGCCATCAATGCACAGATCCACATGGTCGACCGCTGCCAGCTCACTCACCGTAAAACCATTAGCCTCCAGCTGCTGGTGGCTGCGGTTCGAGGTGGTGACAATGGCTTTCAGATTCAGCGGTGTCTGCCGGTTGCGGGCGCCTAGCGCATCAATGAAAAACGCCACGGTGGAGCCGGTGCCGACGCCGAGGACTGTGTCTGGCTGCACCATCGCCGCGGCCTGCGTTGCTGCTTGTTGCTTGAGTTCGTCTTGTGTCGCCATGATTGCCTCCTAAATGGTGATGTCAAAGCTTCTCTCTTGACTTTAGCGAGCGGGTTTAGTGCTGTCAAGCGGCAGCGGCTTTACTGCCGAAAAATCGCGCGTTGGTATTTTTCAAACCAACCTTTGGCCATGCCGCGACTGGCAGTTAAGAGCAACCCGCGATTGCTGTAAACCCGATTGCCCTGGCGCGCATAGTAACTGCGGGCTTGGTTGGCCAGTGCCTGCGACTTGAACTGAAGTAAGGTGAACACGGTGTTGTTATCGGTGACAAACTTCACCCCACTTTGCGCCTGCACGGCCTGTGGTTGATTGTTCACATCGACATCAGCGACACCTTTAATCGATAACCCCCGGCTTCTCACCCCGGCGAGATAGTCTGCTGGTTTCTTAGTCCGCACCGGGGCGGCAGAACTGCTGGTGGTGGTTTTGGTTGGGGTGGCCTCATGCACGCCGCATGCGCCGAGGCCGCTCACCAGGAGCAGGCCAAGCGCGAAACCAACATAACGAATTTTCATGGTAATCTCCTTTGACTGGGTCTTGAATAATATAATTATACCGGAAGCCACCGCGCTGGGAATCGGACTAACGACTGAAGCACCCGGTCGCGGAAAAAGATTTAGGCCCGGGCTTGACCGCAATGTTTTCTCAGCGTATACTCACCGCTAACAAATCAAATTGCAATGAGAAAGATCAGTAACCGCCTTTCTTTGGTCAGCGAGCTTCGTGAGGTGAGAGGAAGCACAAAGATAGCGGCGAATATCCCTTTCGAGCGGGGCACCGAATCCAGTAACGTGCCATGGCAACCACCCATTATCGTGGTCATGTATCGCCTTTTTGGCCGTACAGATAGAGGTTGCCTTGGTGACAGGGCAACGATTTAAGGTGGTAACGTGCAGCGCACCCTTAATTCCGACATTTCGGAACTGAGGGTGCGCTTTTTGGTGCCGCAATTGCAAACCAATCAGGAGGAAAGCTTATGCAACTAGACGAACCCCAATTAAAACCCCGTGATTATGTCGTGGTGGCATCCATGTTATTCGGCCTATTCTTCGGGGCCGGCAATCTGATTTTTCCCCTGCACTTAGGGCAAATGGCTGGGGCCAACTGGCTGCCAGCGACCCTCGGCTTTTTGGTCACCGCGGTGGTGCTGCCACTGCTTTCGGTGCTGGCCATCAGTGCCACTCATGCCGAAGGGGTCTATGATATCGGCCGGCCGCTGGGTAAATGGTTTGCCTTGACCTTCATGGTGTTGATTCACGCCACCATTGGGCCGCTGTTTGGCACGCCGCGCACGGCCACCGTTGCCTTCACCACCGGGATTGCGCCGATGCTGCCGAAACAATGGAGTGGTGCAGGCCTCTTAGTGTTTTCGGCACTCTTTTTCCTGGCCGCATTCCTGCTATCCTACAAAGAGCGCAAAATCACTAGTGCCATTGGCAAGGTGCTGAACCCGGCCTTCCTTCTGCTGCTGGCGGTGGTATTCTTCGTTGGCTTCCTGCATCCCTTCGGTGCGCCAAGTAGCGCGCCAATCACCGCTGATTACCAGCAGGCTGGCCTGCTGAACGGCTTCTTGCAAGGTTACAACACCATGGATGCCTTGGCCGGTTTAGCCTTTGGTGTCACCGTGGTCACGGCGGTGCGGGGCTTAGGCTTAAAACGGGACCGCACCGTTTCGGCGGTGACCGCCAAGGCGGGGGTGCTCGCCACTGCCGCAATTGGTCTGGTTTATGTGCTGCTGATTTTACTGGGAGCGATGTCGACCAATCATTTTACCGCCAGCGCTGAAGGCGGCACTGCGTTCAACCAAATCATCACCTACTACTTCGGCGCCGCCGGGCATGCGCTTTTGGCCACCATGCTGACAGTCACCTGCTTAACCACCGCGGTGGGCTTGGTGGCCGCCTTCGCCCAGGATTTTCACAAGCATTTCCCCAAAATCAGCTACACGGCATGGCTCGCGATGATGAGTTTTGCTTCGTTCCTGACGGCCAACTTCGGCCTCGAAACCATCATCCAATGGTCGACGCCAATGCTGATGTTCCTTTACCCGCTGGCCATGGTCTTAATTGGCCTGTCAACCACTTCTTCCTGGTTCCACCGCGCGCCGGTGGTATACGCCTTTGTCGTGGCGTTCACGGTCGTTCCCGCCCTCATGGACATGGTCGCGGCCTTCCCAGCTGTGATCAGTAAAAGTGCGTTCGGCCTGGCGGTGACGCATTTGCGCGACTACCTGCCATTTGCCACCGTTGGCCTAGGCTGGCTAGTGCCGGCCTTGATCGGCCTGGCGTTGGGCCTGACCGTTTACGCGGTCCAACAACGCCAACACGCGGCCGCGCAGGAAATGGAATAACGCTGGCATGCAAAAGGCGTTCATTCGCAGCGAATGAACGCCTTTATTGTGGCCGTACCAAGGGGCACCAACTTAAAGGCCTTTTATCCCCCAGGCTATTCTGGCAACGGTTTGTGGTAATAGGCCGCGACATCCTGCAGGTAGCCTTCCTCTTGGTTCACTTTGGTGAGTAGCGGCAAATTATGCGTAATCGTGTTGCCGGTGTCGCGCAGGTAACGATACAGATCCAGGTACGGCACGCCTTTTTCCGCGGCCAGTTGCTTTTCCGCCTCGATGTCATATTCGACCTTGCGGAATTCAACGTCGAGCCGGCCGGCGGTGTCGATGTGAAGCAAGGCATAATGCGCCCGCTGATCATCAAAAAAAGGCTGCCATGGGCTATACGGCTGGCCGACCGCACCAGGATTGATCACCAGCTGGCCGGAAGTCGTCGGCCGCATCAATTGTTGATGGGTGTGGCCATACACGGCCAAGTCCTGGTCAGATGTCACGAACCGGTCAAAATTGGCTTGCGGCTGCGCAGGGTACAAATCGCGCCCGCCTGGCCGTTTGCGGTCATTGTGCGACAGGCCGATGGTTAAGCCATTCACAGTCAACGTGGTGGCAATCGGATGCGCTTTTAACTGGTCCCACTGCGCTTGTGAGATGAACTGCCGCGCGTACTCAGTTAGTCGCGCCACGTACACCGCACTAGGGTGATCCAAGCTGAAGTGCCCGGCCATAATGGCATACATATCCAATTCCCAGTTGCCATTCAGCCAGACTTCAGGCTGCACGCCTGCGAGCAGCTTCATCAACGTGATGGTGCTTGGCCCTGGTAAAAATAAATCGCCCAAAAACCAATACCGCGTTGCGGCATGTTGCTTGGCATCAGCCAGAACCGCGCGTAATGCCCCCGCATTACCGTGCACATCTGCCATCACTGCAATCGTTTCATTTTGCATCCGCCCACCTCCAGTATCTCGGGCTTATTGTACCAGAAACCAGTTGGAAAAGGACGCCGGCTTGGTTCAAGGCCGATTAATTGCAGTTGGCGGCCAAAACCACTAAGGTGACGCTGGAGGTGATGATTTTGACTCAAATCACACAAGACGTTGTTTACGATCCAGCGCACCAGCTCACAGCCGACTTGTACGCCCCAGCAAAAGCCCACGCCGGCATCATTCAAATTCACGGCGGCGGTTGGTTTCGCGGGGATAAAAGCAAAGATGCCGACTGGGCCGAACAGTGGGCCGAACTCGGCTACTTTGTCATCGTGCCCAATTACCGGATCGCGCCAGCGGCTCATTTCCCCGCCGCCCAGGACGACATGGAAACTTTGTATCAGTGGCTCCAGCAAGCCGATTTACCCTTTCCGCTAACCAAGCTGGCGGCAGTGGGTTCCTCGGCTGGTGGCAACATGGCCGCCATGCTGGGCATTAACCACGGCTTGCCGACCATTGCGTTATCTGGGATTTTAGACATTGGCGATTGGCTCAGCCAGCACGAAGCCGTGGTAGCAGCAGAAGGTGACACCAGCCACTTCAATCAGCAAGCCAGCGCCACTATCAATCAAGACGGCGCCAATGACCCGTTTTACAAGTGGTTCATCACGAACTACATCCCCGCCACCGATTACAATGCCGCATCCGTCGCCCCGCAAGTCACCAGCACCACCGGGCCCATGTATCTGGCCAATTCACTGAATGAGTTCGTGCCCACCAGTGGCCTATTTCAAATGGGGGCCGCCCTGGGGCAACACGGCATCCCCTTCACCTTGCAGACCCTGCCTGGTAGCCGCCATGCCAAGGGGTATCTGGCTGATGTGTTCCCAGCATTGAAGCTGTTTTTGGCCAGTTATCTGGGCTAAAGCAGCAAGCGCAGCGACGAAGCTTTCACTGCCCTTCTTCGCTTTGGTTTTGATATGATTGAGATAGGATAAACTTATCTCAATCACGTTTTGCCAAGGAGGCCCCACCATGAGACTGTACAAAGTTGCAACCGAAGAAGCGCTTGGCACCCTCACTGCGAGTTACATGATTGGCATGATGATGCAGCCCCACCGCGTCAACATGGCCATCACCGGCGGCACCTCACCGAAGGAGGTCTACAAAGCTCTGATTCCGCAGGTGAAGGGGCAGGCTGGCTTCAACAATGTCCACTTCTACAACTTCGATGAAGTGCCTTACGCCAGTGAGGACCAGGAAGGGGTCACCATCTCGGAACTCAGGCGGGTCTTCCTTGAGCCGGCCGGCATCGCCGCGGAAAATGTGCACCGCCTGGATCAGCATAATTATCTTGAGCAAGACGATCGTATTCGCCGCGATGGCGGGCTAGATCTGATGCTGATTGGGGTTGGCAGCGATGGCCATTACTGTGGCAACATGCCTGGTACCACCACGTTCAACAGCTGGACATCGCGCGTTGAGCTGAACCAAGCGGCCCGCGAGCAAGTGGTGGCAGAATTTCCAAGTGGTGATCTCGCTGATGTGCCGGACTATTTTGTCACCATGGGCCCGCGCAGTGTCATGGCTGCCAAAAACATCTTGATGATTGCCACCGGCACGCGCAAACAGGAAATTGTGAAGACGCTGATGGCAGGCAAACTCGATGCCAACGTCCCGGCCACGCTGCTCACCTTGCACCCAGGCTTTGTGCTCATTGCCGACGAAGCGGCCTGCAGCTTACTGTAAACGACTATAAAAATAGCGCCAGTGCTGGTTTTTGCCCAGCGCTGGCGCGTTTTTAGTTGTGATTAATATTTAAACAAGGCGGTGGACAGGTACCGGTCGCCATTATCAGGCGCCACGGTGACCACGGTCTTACCCCGGCCCAGCTGCTTGGCCAGCTCAATCGCGCCAAAGATATTGGCGCCGGCGGAAATGCCTGGCAAAAAGCCTTCCTTGTGACCAACCTCGCGGGCCATGTTCAGCGCCTGCTCCGAGGTGACTTCGATGATGTCATTGTACAAATCGACATCCAGCACCTTCGGAATGAAGCCGGCGGAAATGCCTTGAATCTGGTGCTTGCCGCCGTGGCCATCCTTCAGCATTGGAGATTCAGCGGCTTCGAGTGCATAAATCTTCACGTCCGGGTTAGCCTTGCGTAGCGCGCGGCCAACACCGGTCAAGGTGCCGCCAGTGCCGACGCCGGCCACGAAGGCGTCTGGGGTGCCATCTAAATCAGCAATGATTTCCTCCCCAGTGGTGCGTTCGTGAATATCAGGATTAGCCGGGTTTTCAAATTGCATCGGCAGGAAGTAGCCTTTTTCCTTGGCCAGCGCTTCCGCCTTGGCAATCGCACCAGGCATCCCTTCAGCCCCTGGCGTGAGCACGAGTTCGGCACCGTAGCCCTGCATCAAGGCACGGCGCTCCACACTCATGGTCTCAGGCATCATCACAATCAGATGATAGCCCTTGGCCGCAGCGACTGAAGCTAGGCCAATCCCAGTGTTCCCAGACGTTGGCTCCACAATGGTGCCACCTGGCTTCAAGGCGCCACTTTGCTCGGCGGCTTCAATCATCGCCAGACCAATCCGGTCTTTGACGGAACCTGCAGGGTTGAAGAATTCCAACTTCACGAGCACATCAGCGGCGTCTTCCGGGACGACGCGATTCAGCTTCACCATTGGGGTATGGCCAATCAATTCAGTAATGTTATTTGCAATCATATTATTTATCTCCCTTATTTTTCACGACTTCAGCAACATGGGCCACCCATTGGTCAAAAAAGACGGCTTGGGTGTCTGCCCAATCAAACTGCGGGTCTGCTAAGTGCGCGGGATCAGCAAAATAGTTTTCCGGCTTTCGGTAGTGACGGTCTGGATAGGTACTGATTTCCCGTTCGTACTCGTGCAGCAGGCCCTTTCTACCATATTCGAGATGCGCAAACATGAAGGCTTGCTCGGCATGATGGTTTTCCACCAGCAGTAGATCGCCAGCCTCGGTCAACGCTTCGAGCGTTAGCTGAGGATGCTGGCGGATCTGGGCCAGATCCATCTCGGCATACCGCGCATGGGGCGCCTTGAAGCCATCTTGCAAGCCGGCAAGCAGCGGTGTTTCGGCCACGATCTTGTGGGGATAAACGCCAAACAGCTTGTGCGGCAACAGATGCTTCTCGATGCCATAAAAATGGGCCAGCGCGGCCATGCCGCCCCAACATAAATGCAGTTGGACGACATGAGCCGCTGCTAGCGCATCAAACAGTTGATTAACTTCATCGATATAAGTGATGGCTGAAAAAGGCAACGCCTCAAGCGGCGCGCCAGTGACGATGAAAGCATCCATCGTTTGCGCTTCAGCAATCGAGAGTGGGGATAAAATCGCCGCAACCGCCGCCGGGGCGCCTTGCGGGTAGTGCAAAGTTGGGTAATAGAAATGCAGCTCAACCGGCTGGCCGCTGTGCGTGAGCACGCGGGTCAGGCGTTCACTGGTGGCTTGTTTATCATGCATCACATTCAAAACGCCAATTTTTAACGGCCGCATTGCTATTTCCCTCCTTCCGATTCTACTGACCTTTTGTAACCGGTCACAAGGTTTAGACTATCTTTCCGTAAGCAAAAATGCAAGCCTTTTTGCTGATTCAAGGCCTGCATTTTTGTCAATTCCAGTACTGGGTTCAACGGGTTGTGGTTACAGCTTCAAGCTCATCGCATTGAGCGCCACGATGATGGTCGAAGCCGACATGATCAAAGCGCCAACCGCTGGGCTCAGAATGATGCCCACGCCAGCCAGAACGCCTGCGGCCAGCGGAATGGCCAAAATGTTATAGCCAGCCCCCCACCAGAGGTTTTGAATCATCTTACGGGTCGTGGCTCGACCCAGATTGAGGAAGGTTAGTATGTCTTGTGGTGCGCTCTTGACTAGCACCACGTCAGCGGAGTCAATCGCCACATCTGTCCCGGCCCCGATGGCAATCCCAATCGCCGCGCGGGCCAGAGCAGGCGCGTCATTAACGCCATCCCCGACCATCGCTACTTGATGGCCTTGGTTCTGGTAATCCCGGACGATTTTGGCCTTGTCTTCAGGCTTCAACTCAGCATGCACTTTGATGTTGCCCAATTTAGCCGCTACGGCCTCTGCCGCTGCCTGATTATCCCCGGTCAGCATCACCGGCTCAATGCCTTGCGCCCGCAATGCCTTAATCAAGGTCAGCGCATCGGGTTTGATTTCATCGCCTTGCGCCACTAAGCCTAAAACAGTTTGATCTTGCAGTAAAAAGCTGATTGAATTTCCCGCCGCAGCCAGGCTCTGGTATTTCGTTTCATCATAGGCCACCTGGTGCTCACGCAAGTAGTTGGCAGTCACAATGGCATAGGCTTGACCGTCAATGTGGCCGGTCAGCCCGACACCTTGCACCGTCTGCACATCACTGGCCGCCGCCACAGTCAAGGCTTTGGCCTTGGCCGCCGCCAAAATCCCGGTAGCCAGCGGATGACTGGAGTGTGCTTCCAGCGCGGCAAAACGCGCTAACACGTCATCATCGCTCAAGTCAGGTTGCAGGGCCTGCACCTGGTTGACCTTGAAGGTACCTTGGGTCAACGTCCCGGTTTTATCCATCAACACCGTATCAATTTTCCCAGCTGTTTCCAGCGCCTGCCGGTCACGAACCAGCAGACCATGGGCCGCCGCTAAGCTGGTGCTACGGGCGACCACCAGCGGAATCGCTAACCCCAGCGCATGCGGACAAGCAATCACCAGCACGGTCACCAAGCGCTCAAGCCCAGTGGACAGTCCGCTGATTCCGGTCCAGACGAAAAAGGTAATCAACCCAACCAACACTGCGGCGTAGAACAGCCAGCGTGATACTTGATCGGCCAGGGTTTCGGCTTTGGACTTATCAGCCTGCGCGTCGCTAACCAACTTGGCGACCTGGGCCAGATAGCCAGATTCGCCGGTGCCGGTGACTTTCACCGTCAAGGAGCCATCGCCGTTGACCGCGCCGCCAATCACTTGGTCGCCGGCTTGCTTGGCGACCGCTTTGGCTTCCCCAGTGACCAGCGCTTCATTCACCGCACTACTGCCGGCAATCACCAGCCCATCAGCGGGAATCTTTTCCCCGGCCTGGACAATGACCTGCTGGCCGGCCTGCAGCTGCGCCAGTGGCAGATCGGTGACTTTGCCGTCAGCCTCAAGCACATGGGCCTCGCCTGGCAGCAACGCCGCCATTTTCTGGGTCACATTGCCGGCATTCATCACGGCGTTCATTTCAATCCAGTGGCCTAGCAGCATGATCACGATCAAGCTCGCCAGTTCCCAGAAGAAATCCATCACCATGCCGTTCGGATCAACGAACTGGTTCATCACAAACGCGTACAGACTATATAAGTAAGCAACGCTGATTCCCATGGCAATCAGGGTCATCATCGCTGGCGTCTTGGCTTTCAGTTCGCTTTGCGCGCCTTTCAAAAACGGTTGGCCACCGTAGAAGAACAGGAACGTTGCCAGCACCAGCACCACCCAATCCGAGCCGGGAAAGCTGGCTTGGAAGGGCAGATGCAGACCCATGAACGGGGACAAAATGAACACCGGAATTGCGGCAATCAAAGACCACCAGAATTTCTGTTTAAAGCCGCCCATATCCATGTGCCCCATGTGATCGCCATGGTCCATGTCCATATGATCCATGTTCATGTGGCCCATTTCGTGGTGCATGTCCATATGATCCATGTGGTTCATCTCACCCATGTCATGATTCGTCATCCCACGGTCCATCGCTTTGTCATCAGTCATGTTGGTTGCCTTATGTTCTTCGTTATTCATGGTTCTTCACCTCGCAAGTTTCGCATTTCGTTTCGTCAGGCAGACAATCACAAGGCACCATTTCCGGCGCCGTTTTCGCCTTCTCTGCCAGGACCGCTTGCAACGCCGTGATATCGGCCTGCGCCAGGGGCAATGTTTTGATCAAGTTAACCAAGGTCTGACCCCGCTTCATGGCACAAAGATTGGCGAACATCGCCTGAACGTTACTATCCATCGCGGTGCCTTCTGCCACTGTGGCGGTATAAAGAAACCGCCGGCCGTCTTTGGTCGTCTGCAGCAGCGCTTTTTTCACCAGCCGCCCAATCAGGGTTTTAATGGTGGAGTCGCTCCAGTCGCGCTTTTGTTGCAGCAAGCTGATCAGGTCATGGCTCGATACCTCGCCTTTGGTCCAGACGATGCGCATGACTTCCCATTCAGCGGGGCTAATATCATCGATTTTTGGGTTCATGTTCGTTCCTCCTGTCTACGTTTGTAAACTATAAAGGGTTCGTCTACATTTGTCAACGATAATTTTCTAATTAAAAGCTGAAAACTCATCGCCTTTAATCTCGGTTGCGTTAAGCCACGAACGCGCGGCCCCAGTCGGCCGGTTTTGGCAAAATGAAAAGAGGCATAATCTGCCTTCGCATATTCTGAAAATCTATGCTAAAATGATGAAGTTAAAAATTTGTTTTCCAATAGGAGGAAATTCACTTATGCCATTAGTTAACGGCACTGAATTGTTTAAGGCTGCTCGTAAGGGCCACTACGCGATTGGTGCGTTCAACACCAACAACCTGGAATGGACTCGCGCACTTTTGCAGGGTGCACAAGATCTCAATGTGCCGATCCTGATCCAAACTTCCATGGGCGCTGCCAAGTACATGGGCGGCTATGAAGTTTGCCAAAAGCTGATCGAATCTCTGGTTAAGGCAATGGACATCACTGTGCCAGTTGTTATTCACTTGGACCACGGTGACTTCGAGGCTGCTAAGGCTGCCATCGCAGCTGGTTACAACTCCGTTATGTTTGATGGCCACGATCTGCCAGTTGACGAAAACTTGGCCAAGACCAAGGAAATCGTTAAGTTGGCTCACTCCAAGGGTATCTCCGTTGAAGCTGAAGTTGGCTCAATTGGCGGTGAAGAAGACGGCGTTATCGGTGAAGGCGAATTAGCTTCTGTTGCAGATGCTAAGGCCTTCTCCGACACCGGCATCGACTTCCTGGCTGCCGGGATTGGTAACATTCATGGCCAATACCCAGATAACTGGAAGGGCCTGCACTTCGACCGTCTGCAAGAAATCGCTGAAGCGGTTCCTCAACCACTGGTGCTTCACGGCGGTTCAGGCATCCCTCAGGAACAAGTTGAAAAGGCCATCTCCATGGGGATTGCTAAGCTCAACATCAACACCGAATGCCAGTTGGCCTTTGCTAAGGCAACTCGCGAATACATCGAAGCTGGTAAGGACCAACAAGGTAAGGGCTATGACCCTCGTAAGTTGCTGGCTCCTGGTACCAAGGCCATCACTGATACCTTCAAGGAAATCAGCGGCTGGATGGGCACCAAGCCAGTTAAGCTGGTTCCTGAAGAACTGTAAGCTTAACCTTTTACCAAAAAAGTCGTCTCTTGCGAGGCGGCTTTTTTTTGCGTCTGGAACCGTGATGGCAGTCCAAGCAGCAAATGATTATGAATGGCTATTGAATTTTTATTGCATATTTATGAATATATGTGTAAAATAAGCCCCTGACATCGTTATGTAAGGAGCCTACCTATGAAAAAACTTTCGTTTGTATTTGCCGCTATCTTCAGTGCGCTGATGATTCTCAGTCTCACCCAGCCCCAGCAGCCGCAAGCCGCCACTGACGACTCGCTGACGCGCATTCAGCAAAAAGGCACCTTGATTATGGGTAACTCGCCGAACTACCCGCCTTATGAATTCACCACTAATGTAAATGGCAAAGAGAAAATTGTCGGCATGGACATCGAAATCGGTAAGCAAATCGCCAAGGATCTCGGCGTCAAGCTGGTGGTCAAGAAAATGGACTTCGATTCCCTGCTGGTCGCGCTGGAAACTGGGAAAGTCGATATGATTTTATCTGGCTTCTCCCCCACCGCTGAGCGCAAGCAGCACGTCGACTTCTCTGACACCTACTACACCGCCAAGCAAGATATCATCGTGCTGAAAACCGATAAGGGCTATTACCAAAGCCGCACCTCCTTCAATAACAAGAAGGTTGGCGCCGTGGTCGGGAGTATTGCCTACGATCTAATCAAGCAGCAAATGCCTGGTGCCACTCCGGTCGGCATGCAAAACGCCTCCGACTTGGTGTTAGCCCTCAAGGCGCACAAAATCGACGGCATCGTTAAAGACTCCGCCTCAGCGGTCGCTTACGCTAATGCTGACACCAGCCTCGCTGCAATTGATGGGCACTTCACCGTTTCTGGCAGCGAGTCGGGCAATGCGATCGCCTTGCCCAAAGGCAGCGTCGCGCTCCAAACAGCCATTAACAAAAGCATTGCGAAGATCAAGCAAAAAAATCTAATCAACAAGCAATTCCTCCCAGCAGCCGCCAAGTACATCAGCACCGGCGCTGAAACCCACTCTATGTGGCATTACTGGACTTATTTTGCCAAAGGGGTCGGCTACACCATTGGCATTTCCTTCGTCGCCTTGATTGTCGGGGCGCTGCTGGGCGCATTGCTCGCGTTCGTGCGCCTGGGTTCAATCACTTGGCTCAAAACGCTGGCCAATGCTTATGTCGCCTTCGTGCGCGGCACGCCTTTGATGGTGCAAGTGATGTTCATCTACTTTGGCCTCGGGATGTTCTATAACATTTCGGCCATCGTCGCCGGGACACTGGCGGTGGGCCTGAACTCCGCCGCTTACGTCAGCGAAATTTTCCGCGGCGGGATTGAAGCCATCGCCCCTGGCCAAAGCGAAGCGGCGCGCTCGTTGGGCCTATCACAAAAAGACACCATGCGCTATGTCGTGTTCCCGCAGGCTTTAACCGCTATTTGGCCGGCGCTGGGCAATGAATTCATTTCCCTGATCAAGGAAACCTCCATTGTCTCCATCATTGGGGTCGCAGACCTCATTTACCAACTGCGGATCGTGCAAGCCGATACCTACCGCGGGGTACTCCCGATTACCATTGCGATGGTGCTGTACTTCATCATGACCTACAGTCTGTCCAAGGTGCTGAAGCATTTTGAAAAGAAAATGCATCACGCGAATGCTTAATTCACTTGTGAACCGCGAAAGTGCGAGCCTTGGCCCGCACTTTTTTGTTGTCATGTTCCAAAAAAATAACACGTTTACCAATATATTTATTCCTACGAATACCATATTTTTTTAACTTGCTGTATACTTGTGGTAACGAAGGGGAATTTGATAGATAGGGTGAAGCAAAGTGGATGAAGCCGCACTTTTTAATCAGGAAGATGCGACCAATTTTCGGGTTCTACAAAAGTTAAGCGCTCAGCCCTCGCTTCTGATGGCAACCGAGCGTATTCAAGCCGAATTTGGCCAAACGAAATACAAGCTGAATAAAATGTTCGATACCTTGAACGCGGATCTGGTGGAGGTTTCTGATGATACCCCGAGCTACCTGGATGATCTGGACAAGGGTCATTGGCGTGGGCATCATCTGACCAAAGTGGTCATGCAGCGGCTCCGCTTACTGTACCTGCAGCGGTCCTATTTGTTTACGGTGTTTGAATACCAATACTTTTTCTCTAATCGCTACCCCAAAACCGCTTATATGCGGGATCACTACATCAGCAATGCCAAGTTCTACGAAACCGCTGAACATCTCAAACACCTTTTGAAGCAAGAGGAGTTTTTGCCGCCGCACCCAGCTGAAGACGAAGAGTTCGCAACGCGGCTGGCGCTGTTTCAGCTGTATTTTGTGGCGTATAACGGCGTCGCCAGTCCGTTTGCAGAGTTAGAAGGCACCGTGGCGCAAATCACGCGGCTACTGGAATCGCAATTCCATCACACCTTGATGCCAACGCAAGTGACCAAGTTGCAGTTTTTCCTTAAAATCTGGCTGCTGCGGATGCTCAATGGTCAGCACACAGGCAAGGCGCTGCCAGGTAGCCAAACCATCGCCAGTCATCCCGAGCAACTGAATGGCATGCACCGCATTCTGCCAGCCAGTTTTGGCCTCGATGACCACGAGTTGGATTATTTGTATGCCTTCTTAGTCACCTGGCATTATTTACCCGCTACCGAGGAAAAAGCGGCCCTGGCTGGCGCCCAGCTTCCAGTCGCTGACCATTTGACCAAGGACTTTTTGCAGCTGATTGCCGATTATCACCTGCTGGATGAACCGACCCACGACAACGCCGCGATTGAAGCGGCGTTGCAAGGCCTGCATGTTCAGATTACGACCTTCTATCTGGCGCCGACGACTTTTATTGATGATGATCAAATCAGCTTTTTCCGCAATCTCTATCCGGCTTTTGACCATTTGATTTTGACCTTTATCGCCCGCCTGCGGGCCACGCCGACGCCGCAGCTCAATCACACGATGGCGGTTAATCTGTACTTCAGCTACATGTTCACGTTGATTAATTACCTGCCCGCCGCGATTGTGCGTGACCGCGTCTATGTCTGTGTCGACTTTGCGCAAGGCCAGATTTACAGTGACTACATTGCTCGCACCTTGCGCAGTTTTGACAACGCGTTTATCGTGATTGAATCACGCTTGTCGCGCAACACGGACGTTTATCTATCAGACTTTCACGATGATCATTTGAACATCGCGCAAGTGACTTGGGCCAATCCCCCCACTTCAACGGACTGGCAAGAATTAGCAGAGCTGACAATTCAGATCAAACAGGCTAAAATGGTAGCGATACCGGAATCAGTTCCTGATCCTTTTGACCTTGCCGGAAAGGAGTCTCCTGATGACTCAACCGAAAAATGATCGTTATCTCGCTTTACCGCTGCTGCTCGCCAGTGCCATGGCTGGGGCGTTTTTGGCGCAAGGCAACCAGCCGGCGCACCATGTGTTAGCCGCTACGCCAACCGACGCTACCGCCGCCACGGTCACCATCGAGTACTGGACGGACAGCACGAAGATTAGCGCGGAAACCTTCACCGCCCACATCGGCGACCACGGCACACGCCCATACAACCTGCCAGCCGGCTACACTTTGGCAGCTGGCCAGCAGGCGACACTGACATATAATGTCCAACATGCAGAAACGCTTTATCGCGTCCGGGTCGAAGCAACTGGTGCCACCGCGCCATCTGATACGACGCCAGCAACAGTCCCGGCAACGGTGACCTATCTTTACAATGGGCAGATTGTTAAAACCGACCAATTCAAAGGCACCGTTGGCGACAGTGGTAGCTATCAGGTAGCCTTGCCAGCTGGCTATCAACTGGCTACTGGCCAAGCCGCCACCTTGGCCTATACCTTACAGGCCGGCACTAACCAGTTCGTCGTGCAGTTGGCTAAAACTGACAAAGCGCTGGTGCCCGCGACGATTACTTATTTGTACAGTGGCCAAGTCGTTAAAACCGATCAGTTTGTCGGTACGGTTGGCGAAACCGGCCGCTACTCAGTGGCCGTACCAAATGGCTATCACCTCGCCAGCGGCCAAGCAAAGGCCTTTGCGTATACGCTCAGGGCGGGCATGAATGCCTTCACGGTGCAGCTGACCAAAACCACTGCTACGGTCCCGGCAGCTATCACTTACCTCTACCAGGGCCGGGTGCTCAAAGTCGATTCCTTTATCGGCAGCGTCGGTGAAGCGGGTAGTCGCGTGCTGGTAGCGCCGGCAGGTTACGAGCTCAGCAGCAACATCTACCACTATCGCCTCACGGCTGGCATGAATCAGTTTGTCGTCAACCTCACCAAGCAGCGCCAGCCGCAAATTACGGTCACCATCGTGGATGAAACCACCAAGCAGCCCTTGACCGCGATCGCCATCACCGGTGAAGCTGGCAGCCCGATTGCCTTTAACCGCCACGAATTCACCCTACCTTACCTGCAACAAGGCTATCAAGTGACTGATGATGCCACTGCTGACTTAACCGAGTTCCCGCAGCAGTCAGAAAACCTGACCATTGCCGTGAAGAAACCAGCGCCGCATGATTTTTCCCGGCCTATCCCGAGCTTAGTGGCTGAAGCCATTCCGCAACCGACGGGCAAAGCCGTTAAGACGCACACTGAAACCAGCACCGACGCCCAGCGCGACCGGCCAATGGTTTACACCCCGTTCAGCCTTGGCGGCACTGGCCACGGCGGTCACGGCGGCGGTGGCGGCACAGCCGGCAACGACCCTGTCGCCGCTGCCATGGTACTCGCCTCATACTGGCAAGCCTTATCTGGCGTGATTAACTTCGGCGCTGCGAGCTAATAACCAAGCTGTGAAGGGCGGCGGGCTTAGCTCGACGAATAGCCTAGCTCTGAGCATTATCGGCGCACTTTGCCGATGAGGCTCGGAGTGTAGCTATTCGCTCGAGCGTTGCCGACCGGAGCGCATCTACAGGCTGCGAAGGGCGGCGGGCTTAGCTCGACGAATAGCCTAGCTCTGAGCATTATCGGCGCATTTTGCCGATGAGGCTCGGAGTGTAGCTATTCGCTCGAGCGTTGCCGACCGGAGCGCATCTACAGGCTGCGGAGGGTGGCCGCACTTAGCTCGACGGGTAGCCTAGTCCTCGGTATTGCTGCTGGTATTTGGCAGCGATGCCGGGGGCGTAGCTAGCTGCTCGAGCGTTGGCCACTCGGAGCGCAGCTACAGGGTGCGGAGGCGGGCGCACTTAGCTCAACGAGTAGCCCGAAAAAACTGATTGCAATCAAATTAAGAGCCGTTCTTCTCATCGAATGAAGCGATGAAAGAACGGCTCTTTTGCTACCAAAAAAGGATTGACCCCCCGGCCAATCCTTCATGTTAAGCTTCACTGCTAATCGCAGTATCCTGCCGGCCTAAATATTGCCGTTCCGCAGCGCGGCGCAGGGCAACAGCTTCGTCGAAGCTGTCGCAAGCCTTCAGCAACACATACTTACCATTGTGCCGAAGTCGAGCGAACCAGCGTTGATTGGCGGCATTGTAAGACACGCCGATCACGCCTGATTTATTTCGTTTGCTCCGGATCAATGAATTCAGTGGCACCCCATCATCACTCACCAAATCGGTGCCGTGAGCCTTTTGATGGGCGGTAAACGCTGGGTTATTCGCGGCATAGCGCCGGGAAACCTCGCGCCGCAAGCAGCCACAGCTCTTCACTTGGTGATGGCGCAGGCGATACCCATCAACCACAACGATATTGCCGCAATCACAGCGGCACTGCCAAGAAGCATTCCCGTTCGCTGCGGTCCCTGCGCGATGTAAAACCAATAAACGGCCGAACTTCTGGCCAGTTAAATCCATGACACGCATTGGTGTCTCCCCCTCTCCAGCTTACAAGTAAATTGTAGGCTAGAAAGCAGGGGGCCTTTCTCCGCAGTTTTCGTTATCTTGGCAAATTTTGCGAAAGCTTTTTACCAGCTGCCGCCAAAACCACCGCCACCACTGGCGCCGCCGCCACCGCCACTGCCAAAGCCGCCAGAGCTGGTGGTACTAGCCGGGGCAAAAGACGTCACTGCCCAGGGCGCCACACCGGCCATCGCGGTTTGGGCAGTGTCGGGATGACGCAGATGGTTGAGAATCATTTGCCAAGTCGCGGCCAGCTGTTCATCACTCAACTCAGCATCTGCCGGCTGCACATGCATAAAGAACTCCCACCACACGCTGCTAGCTTCATCGGGTTTGATGGGCTGAGTTTGCAGCCACTGGGCGAAGCGCTCCGCATAAGCGCCGGCGATTTGCACTTCCGACCGCACCACGCCCGCCATGGATTCATTATCCGCCAGCAGGGTTTCATCGGTCACCACTGCGGTCAGACTTGGCATTTGGGCCAGCATCGCATCGGGCATTTTAGCTAATTGCGGGCTCTCCTTGCGATAATAGAAATACGGCTGTGGGGCCTGATGCGGTAGTTTCACCAGCCAGGTCACATAATCGCGGCGAATGATCTTGGCGAAACTGTGCTCGAGTGCCCTTTGCTGATTGAACAGCTGCCAGCCGCCGCCAGGGACCCGATCAGGATTCAGCGTGATGCCAGCCGAAGCCAACAGACTCAAGATTGGAAATCGGTCCGGTTGCGTGGTCAAAATCAGCGCTAGGCGGTTACGCAAACTGAAGAAGCGCACCGTCAGCCCGAGCGCAACCGCCAGCATGGCCAGGACCAGCCCCACAATCACGCGATCACGCCGTTTTTCGGCTGCGCGCCGCGCGGTAATTTGGGCTGGGGTCGAGATTGAACTGGCATGCGCCTGCACGCGCTTGACGGTATTGTTGACAATCGCCGCAATTGCCTGATCAAACTGCTTGGCCCGAAGCATGGTTTTGACTTTGCCGGTGACGATGTCCTCACCAGCACCATCAGGGACTACCGGTTCTAACCCATAGCCGACCTCTAACCAGTAGTGCTTCTCTTTCGGCTCAATCGTCAGAAGCAGGCCGTTGTCCCAGTCTTTTTGGCCAAAACTATAATGCTTAAACTGCTCATTGGCATAGTCCTGCAACTCATCTTCATCTTTGCCGCTGGTGACGATGACTGCGATTTGCGGATGGCCCGGTAGTTTGGCAAAAGTCTTGGCATTGGCTTGATAAAGCGCCTGCTGCGTCTTGGCTTTAATCACCCCTTGCGGATCTTGGTACCAGCGCTTAGCTTCGGTCACCTGCGCCGGGGTCAACGTGGCGGCCTGCACTTGCTGGCCTCCGCGCCACAGACAAACTACCAGTCCGACCAGCAGCAACACCCAGCCGCTGAATTGCTTTTTCCTCATACCCATCCTCCATTGCGTGAAGCGTTTTCGGTACTTTCAGTGTACGCGCAAAAGCCAGCGGCGACCACCAACTAAGGGCCGATATTTGGACTTACCGATAACAAAAAAGACTCACCGCGCAAAGGCAGTGAGTCTTAGAAGCATGATGCTTAATGATTAAGCCTGGTAACGGGAAACCCCATCCAAGTAGGTTTCAGCCAAGCTCATGTCCTTGTTCAGAACCAAGTAGTCGGCGTCACGGCCAGGCAGGATGCTGCCGCACTTGTCGTCGATTTTGCATGAACGAGCAGGGACCAAGGCACCCATCTTGATGGCGTCTTCTGGGACGACATCGTTCCAGTCAACCACGTTCTTGATGGCATCTTTCAGCTGCAAAATAGAGCCGGCGAGACTGTGCGCGCCGTCCTTCAGCTTAGCCATGCCGTCTGCGACGATAACCGGGAATTCACCCAGCATGTATTCGCCGTCTGGCATCATGCCGGCCTGCATGCAGTCGGTGATGAGCGCAATGTGTTCTGGCGTCTTGTCTTTGATCAAGGCTCCAACGACTTCTGGACGCACATGGTGGCCGTCGCAGATCAGTTCGTCGTCAACGATTTGCATATACATCGCCGCACCAACCATCCCTGGTGCGCGGTGGTTCAAACCGGACATACCGTTAAAGGTGTGGCAGAAGACGGTGGCCCCGGCTTCAACACAGGCCTTAGCTTGTTCGAAGGTCGCGCTAGAGTGACCCAAAGCAACCACTTTACCGTCTTGGCTCATGTGCTTGGTGAATTCAACGGCACCTTCACGCTCTGGGGCCAAAGCCATCTTTTGGAGCAGACCCTTAGCGCTGGCTTGCCATTCGTCGTATTCCTTGATGGAAGGATCACGGAAGTACTTAGGGTTTTGCGCCCCTTTGTGTTCTTCAGTAAAGAATGGGCCTTCGAAGTAAATCCCTTGGATCTTCGCGCCTTTTTCTTCGCCAGCATGGTCGCCGATGGTCTTGCAGACGTCGTTCAACTGTTCGAAAGGACCGGTCAGTGTGGTTGGCAACCAGGAAGTCACCCCAGCCTTCAGCAGGCCTTCAGACATCTCGTTGATGCCTTCCCAGTCGTTGTCCATGACGTCATGGCCCAACATGCCGTGAATATGCGTATCAACCAAGCCAGGGGCAATCCATTGATCCCCGTAGTCCTTGATTTCGCCGGCTGGCTTTTCGCCATAGGCAGGAATGAAATCGCCAAACTTACCATCGTCGGTGACTTCAAGCCACCCGCCATTTTCGGTCGTGTTCTTTAAGAAAAACTTCGCAGCGTGAATGTAGTAGCTCATTGCACAATCTCCTTAAGTTTATTTGTAATGCGTTTCCATACAACAGTGTAGCACGGATTCGGGTTAGTGGTCTAGTCCAAACACCCGAATCTGACAAAAGGTTGACTGAAGGGCTTCAGCGGTAAAAATAGCGATTTTTCGCTTTGGCGCCTCGCTGTTGTAGTTGCGCTCAGCTCGGCAACGCACGAGTGTCTAGCTACGGTTAAGGTCTCGCCGCCTAAAACCGGCGGCAATACCTTAACCTAGGCTAGCCATCGTGCTAAGACCACCGAGCTTCGCAGCCTGCTCTAGTTGCGCTCAGGCCGCCAACGGCTGAGTGGCCAGCTACGCTCTGCGCCTCACCGGCCAAATACGCCGGCAATGCTCAGAGCTGGGCTGGCCATCAGCCTAAGTACGGCGGCCTTCGCAGCCTGTAAAAAAAGGGCCAGGGATCGCTCCTTGGCCCTCAGTGGTTATTAGCTCAGCATTTCGTTGACATGGACAACGCCGGCTTTGGCGTCGTCGACGATGTTTGGTTCGCCACCAACCATCTCAGCGTTGATAAAGCTGATGATCATTGGCAGGTTCATCCCGGTGAAGAGGTCGAAATGACCTTCGCCTTCCATGAGGATACGCGCTACCACATTGGCCGGCGTGCCGCCCATTAAATCAGCGAATACGGTGAAATCTCCGAGACCTTCGACCGTCTTGTCAAATTTTGCCTTGAAGTCTTCAGGGCCTTCACTCGGCAGAAGTTCGACCGTGTGAATGTTTTCCTGAGGACCCATAATCATTTCAGCACTCTTCTTCAGTTCCGTGCAGAACTGACCGTGACTTACCAATACCAATTCACTCATAATAACCGTCCTTTTCTATTCTGAAATTATGCCTTCGCGATGATACCAAGGGCACCCAGAGCAATGGCCAAGACCAAAACGATGAAGATCGCCTTGGTGGAGGTCATGCCCTTCTTACCCAGCATCCAGTAAACGAAGCCGCAGATCAAGGCTGGCAGAATGCGAGGCAAGATCATGTCCAGGTTGTTCTGGATGTTCAAAGGCACGGTCCCAACAACTGGGGCCCAAGCAAACTTGACGTTGATCATGGTTGCGACCAAGGCGCCGACCATGAACACACCCATCAAGGAAGCGGCATCGGTCAACGCATTCAGCGTGTGCTGCATGGTTGTAACCAGGTTAACCCCTTCTTTGTAGGCAATCTTCAGTTGAACCCAACGGAAGACGTCAACGACGATTTGAGCCGCAATCCAGATGAAGATCCCGATTGGGTTGCCCTGCTTCGCCATGGAAGCAGCAATCGCACCAAAGATAGCAGGAATCAAGGCAGCGAAGATAGAGTCACCGATCGCAGCGAATGAGCCCATCAAGCCGGCTTTCATCCCGGCAACAGTTTCCTTACCCTTGATGCCTTGTTCTTCTTCGACCGCCAGATCAATACCAGTGATAATGGTGTTGAAGAAGTTTGACGTGTTGAAGAACTGGGTGTGCGTCTCCATCATTTCTTTCAATTCAGGAGTGCCATCCCCGTAAATCTTACGCAGTTGTGGCAGGATGTGATACAGATAACCAGAAGCCTGCATACGTTCGTAGTTCCAGCCAAGTTGGAAACCGAACAGTGAGCGTTCGTTGATCTGCTTGAAGTCTTTATCGTTCAACTTATAGTTCGTCATCAGTGATTTCCCCCTCGTCTGAAGAATCAGCCTGCTTCGTGGATGCAGCGGCAGCTGGTGCCGGCTGAGAAGTACTGTTGTTGTAAGCAATGATCGCCAGCGCCAAACCAATCAGCGCGATAGCCAACATGGACAAGCCGTTGAAGCTGCCAAGGCCGGCAGCAACTTTAGGCGCAGCAGCCAGCGCAGTCCCGATGTTCTGAATGGAGCCGAACAGCGTGGTCAGCAAACTGGTAATGGTGAAGCCAAGCAGCAGGTATGCGATGTGCTTGCGAACAGGCAGATACCGCAGCAAGATAGCGAACCCAACGGCTGGCAATACGGCACCAGCAACGGACAGGCCATCGCCCAACCACTTCAGAGGACCGTTGATGTAAGCAACGATCGTGTTAACAACACCGCCGCCAAGGGCCAAGCCCAAGCCAACAGGGATCATCCGAGACAAAGCCCATGGCAGTGCCCCAGCAACGAAGTAACGTTCGATGCCTTTGTAGTTGAATTTCTCAACTTGGGCATCGATCCGGTGTGCGAAGAACGTGTTGGAGAAACGAGCCAGGATATCCGTGTAAATCATCAGCGCGGCAACTGGAACACCCAGCGCGGTGATGGCTTGGTTAGGATCCATCCCGGTACCAACAGAGAACGCAACGGCCAGCAGGGTACCGGAGTTAGCATCAATCTTAGATGCACCACCAAAGGTCCCAACACCCAGAACGGTCAGCTGCATCGCAGCCCCGATCGTCAGGCCAGTCTTCATATCGCCCATGACCAAACCAGCAAAGAAGCCGGCGAACACAGGTGCACTCATTGAGGAATAAATCTGGAGTTCATCCAGGATTTGATACCCAGCATAGAGTGTCAAGAGAACAATTTGCCACCATGCAATCATTTTTCTTCCTCCTTACCCTTCAACCTTAGCAAGCATCGGCAAAAAGTCGTGTGAGTCATCAGCTGGCACCATTTGGGCCGTCAGCTTAACTCCGGCTTTGTCCAGTTCGTGGAAGGCATCGATGTCTTCTTGAACCACGTTGATGGACTTGGACACAGACTTGGTTTCGTTCGTCTGTGACATGTTCCCAACGTTGAGTTCCTTGATCGGGACCCCTTTTTGAACCAGCTTCAGGAATGTTGCTGGACGCTTTGCGACCACGAAGACGCGCTGTGAGTCGTACTTACCAGCGTTGATGTGATCAGCCGCAGTGTCAGCATCCAAAACTGAAAGCCGAACACTCATTGGAGCAGCCATCCGCAGGCCACTCTTTTGGATCTTGTCCTTGGAAGCTTCATCATCGACCACGATGATGCGGCTTGCTTGGAGCTTGGTTGTCCACAGGTTCGCAACTTGACCGTGTACCAAACGGCCGTCAATGCGAGATGCAATAATTGCCATACTTCATACCCCCTAAAATAAAGTGATAAAACTAACCAGTAAATAATGGCTTTGGTACAACCAATGATGCAACCGGGCATCACTCCAGGCTACTGACTAGCCTAGCCTCACGCGCTGAAGCTTCAGGGCGTCAGGCTAAGCCAGGCGGCAACTTGGCTGCTCGGCTTAGTGCTAGGTTTAACCTTCGTAGTCGTGCAGGATAACCCCTTTGACCACGCGGTTAACAGTGCCAGATGGTGATGGTGTATCAGGTGTGTTGTTGACTTTGATGGAAGCCAGCAGCGCCAAGGTCTGTGCAAACATCACATCAGGCAGGGCCTGGTAGGCCTCTGGTAAATCTTTCACGCCAGTTTCAAAAGCAAAGTTTTCGCCAGAGAAGTTGGTTTGGTCTTGCGTGGTGCCAATGGCCACAATGCGCTTAGCAATCTTGTCGCCGTTGATTTCTTCCATGACATCCACGTCGTACTGACGGGTGTAAGCATTGTTGCTCAGGAAGTCGAAAACCAGGGTCTTACTGTTAACAAAGGACTTAGGACCATGACGGAAGCCCATGGAAGTGTCGAAGATCGTGGCTAACTTGCCGGCGGTTAATTCCAACACCTTGAGTTGAGCTTCACGAGTCAAGCCACCCAGGCTACCAGAACCCAAGTAAGTGATACGATCGAAGTCTTCATCCACCAGGTTTTGGATTTCGGCTTCGCGCTTAATCACTTCATGCCCCATGTTAACAGCGGCTTGCACGTAGCTCACCTTGTCGGCCTCAGCGGCCTGGTCGAAGACGAGCAGTGCGGTCAAGGCCATGCAGGAGAAGCTCCCAGTCATGGCAAAGCCCTTGTCGTTGGCACCGGCTGGTTGCATCAGCAGCAGGTTGTTGGCATCGCCTTCAACCTTGGCGGCCAAGTGACCTTCTGGGGCGCAGGTAATGGTGATCTGATGCAAGTTGTGAACCAGCTGTTCGGCCAGTTCAACGGTTTTAACGGATTCTGGTGAGTTCCCACTACGGGAGAAGGATACCAAAATCGTTGGCGTATCTGCTTCAAGGAAATCATAAGGTGCTGACACGATATCCGTGGTAGCGATGGATTCGAAGCGGAAGTGGCTCCGATCACCGTGCCGGTTCAGATATGGGGTCACCGTGTCGCCAGTGTAAGCGCTGGTGCCGGCGCCGGTGAAGATAACCCGGACCACTTGGCCGTTAGCTTCAGCAACGACCTTAGCTAAAAAGTCCGTGATTTCAGCCTTTTTACCTTGGTAATTGCTCAAAGCTTCTTGCCACAATTCTGGTTGCTGCTTAATTTCGTGCGTAGTGATTTGCGCACCCATCTTGGTCAGTTCATCTACTGATTTCTCGTACAAAACAATTCCTCCTCAAGCTTGTTCACTATGTTGCGACCGACTGGCAAGCCAATCAGGTCGTGGTCCCTTTTTGGGTGTGGTGATAACGATAAACGAATTGGTCGGCGCGGGTGATACTGAGTGTGAATTCCACGATTTCACCTTTGACATTGGTGGTCGTTCGCTGCATCGATAAACTCGGTGAGCCTTTCGGAACATTCAGCATCGCCGCATCTTTGGCTGACATCAGACTGGCGAAAAACGCTTCTGCCGCATCAGAGACCGGACTGTCGTAATGATCTTTCATCAGGTTATACAGGCCTTCGCGCTCAACGTCGCTCGCCTTCAGCTTCGGGAACCGATCGGCTGGCAGGAAAGTCCGCTCAACCATCAGCGGCACCCCATCAGCCATCCTGATGCGCTTTAGTTTATACGTTGGCGTCCCCAAAGGTACTTGGAGATGCTCAACAATATAATCGTTAGCCGGAAATTGCTGCAGATACAGCACGCGCGAGTTCGCGCGCCGGCCTTGATCAGCCATTTGCTCGGAAAAGCTGTAGGTCTCGGCTAAATCTGTCGGCTCAGCTGCCGGATTAGCGACGAACGTGCCGCGCCCCCGACTGCGGTAAATCACACCGGTCATCTCTAGCTTAGCCAGCGCCGCGCGGACAGTGTTACGACTCACACCGTAGGATTCGGCCAACGCGCGCTCGGAAGGCAGCTTACTGTGCGGTGCCATATCCGTGCGAATTTGATTTCGTAATAAATCCACCAACCGATCATGCAGTGGTTGAACTTCGCTGGCCATCGTCTCGCCTCCCAATTGGTACCAACCATGGAGAAGTGTAACCGCATTCTTTCATGGTGTCAAGGAATTGTACCCTGTTTAAATGCCTATACAACAGCCTTTTGGCGTTGGTATACCCGCTTTGGTACCTTCATTTTCATAACGGTACACCCCGTGAAACATGCGCCAGCTTTTGTTTTTCGCTCGGCTTGCGAAAGCAGTCACAAAATTGGTACCAACCTTATAAACCAATCGGGCCAAATAAAAATAAAATCGAGCCTACGTAGATAAGGGTTAGAATGCTTAAATTCCCTTAAATACCGGCCCGATTGACGGTGGTTTTATTCTGAAAAGTGGATGAGATTTCTATTTGAAAACGGCGTCATACAACGCGGTGATGGGATCATCGTTGTTCGTCACTGGCAGGACTAACCCGGCGGCGCGTTTGACGGCAGGAATGGCATTCGCCACCGCCACCCCGAGGCCAACTTGCTGCAGCATGCTCAAATCATTGGAGTTGTCGCCAAGCGCGATAATCTCGTCTTTGGCCACGCCGATCTGCTCGCCCAAGGTCAACGCCGCGATCCCCTTGTCGATACCAGCTGGATTGAACTCAACGTAGCGGTTGGAAGAATAGGTGATGGTCATCGGAGTAGCAATCGCCGCCTTGGCTTTTTCGTAGAAACGCTCGCGCACGCCATAATCAAGGTGCTGGAAAATCACCTTGGCAATCGGCCGGTTTTGGAACGCCGTTAAGTCCTGCGCCTCAATCATTTCGTAATCCACGCCGCGATTCATCAGATATTCTTTTTCTGGTTCGTTGATGTTCGCCACATAGACATGGTGGAAGGTATAAACATGCGCACACAAGTCGCCTTCCGCCATCGCCAGCCGGAACAGCTCATCCGCCACGGCAAAAGGCAAGGCATGTTCAACCATGATGCAATTGCCGGCGTTTTCGACAATCGCGCCCCCATTATAGGAAATCACATACTGGCCTGCTAAATCTTTGGTGCCGATTTCTGCCAACAAGGCCTGCACGGAAGCGAAGCCGCGTCCAGTGTTGGGCACAAACTTCACCCCTTCATCGCGCAGCTTGTGGATGGTTTCAATATCGCGTTTCGAAACCCGTCCATCATCTTGCAATAAACTCTCGTCCAAATCGCTCACGATCATCTTATACATTCGCAAGGCCTCATTTCGCATCGTTTTCTTTACTGTAACACAACAGGCAGCGGAGAGCGGCCGCTTTTAGCCAGATGATTAGCCTAGCCTAAGGCATCATCGCCGCTTTTGGCGATGAGGTCTTAGGCGTCGCTAATCACTCTGGCGTTGGCCGTCCGAAGCGCACCTTCACGCTGCGGAGAGCGGCGGGTTTAGGCGGATGGGCTGCCTAGGCGAGCACCTTGAAGCTGATCTTCGGCTTCGAGGCGCTTGCCGTAGCAGAACACGCCGCCGTTGCCGCTCGGAGCGCACCTTCACGCTGCGGAGGACGGCCACTTGTAGCAGGATGATAGGTTATCTTAAGGCATGATACTTAGCATGCTCTTTCAAGCCGGAGCGCGAGACTAAAACGGCGATTTCTCAATTTTCCCTGTAAATTGGTCGCCAAATCACACGGGAAAGTTCACAACCTAGTCACATCTCCCCTGTAGTATTGTCCATAACGAAATAAGCCTCCAACTTATTTCCGCCTCTAACGAAGCTGACCGTGGACGCACGGGCGGCCCTAGGTCCTCCAACCTAGAACATCACGTCGGTTTCCTCTAAAAACCGATTCGCCGTCGCCTCGCGACGGTATTTTTTTGCCTTTCTGCCGCAAAAACGCAACTGAAACGCTACGCTTCCATCACATTTTCTTCACAACCGGCCGGTAGTATAGGAAACATAGAAATGAGTTACCCCCTTATTTCTACCCCAAACAACTTTTTCATTATTACTCCTCCTAATTGATGTTTTTCCCCCCAAGAGAACATTGATTACCCCAAACCTCATGCAGCTGCTGGTCCCCGCCGGCAGCTGCTTTTTTGCATTTAATTGACTTGCTGCTTGAACGCGTCGATCAACTGGTGTTGCAAAGCATCAAGTTGCTGTGTGACGTAGACCGGATAACTGGCCGGGTTGACTAGTCGCTTCGTTTCCGCCGGTAGCTCGGCCAATTTGGTTTGAGCGAACTTTTGAATGGCAAACACGTCTTCTTGCGGGGCTTGCGCTAAGTTGATGGCTTGTTGCAGCGGCACCGCGGTAAAAGCGGTCAGGTCCAAATGCTTGTGCGTCTGGAGCGGATTACTATCCACCACTGCCAGGGGCGCTTGAAGGGTTTCATCCGCCAGCGCTATCACATCGGCAAAGGCTTCATGGGTCCCAGGTCGATACAGCCGGTAGATTTGTTTAATTCCTGGCAAAGTGGTTTTCTCAACGCTTGCAGAAACCTTGATTTTTGGCTTTAGCTGGCCGTTCGTGCGGGTCGCCGCGAGCTTGTACACCCCGCTGAGCACCGGCGCGCTGGCGCTGGTAATCATTTTTTCCCCGATGCCAAAGTTATCTAGCGGCGCGCCCTCGGCTAGCAGTGCCGGAATAACCGTTTCATCGAGGGCATTGGACGCGGTGATTTTCACCTCCGGCAAACCAGCGGCATCTAACTGCTTGCGGGCCTGTTTGCTCAAATAGGCAATGTCTCCGGAGTCAATGCGAATCCCCACGGGCTGATGCCCCGCTGCCTTCAAGGCCTTGAACACAGTAATGGCATTCGGCACGCCAGACTGCAAAACGTCATAAGTGTCGACTAGTAGCGCACTGTTATCGGGGTACTGCTGCGCCCACGCCTGAAACGCGGCCAGCTCACTGGGAAAAGCCTCAATCCAGCTGTGCGCCATGGTGCCAGCCGCCGGAATACCAAACTGCTGAGCGGCCAAGACATTAGACGTGCTGACGGCGCCGCCAATCACTGCCGCTCGCGTGCCATAGAGGGCACTGTCCGGCCCCTGGGCGCGCCGCGCGCCGAATTCCATAATCGGCCGTCCTTGAGCAGCAAAGGTAATGCGCCGGGCCTTGGTGGCAATCAGCGACTGGTGGTTGAGGATGTTCAGCAGCACCGTTTCCAGCAGCTGGGCCTGCGCCAGTGGTCCTTCAATGGTAACCAGCGGCTCGCGCGGGAAGACCGGTAGCCCTTCTGGTACCGCATTGATGGTGCAATCGAGCTGAAAATCAGCCAACATGGCCAAAAAGGCGTCATCATACAAGTTGAGACTGCGTAAATACGCCACATCTGCCGCGTCAAAATGAAAGTCCCGTAGCACTTGCACCACCTGGGCTAACCCAGCCGCGATGACAAAGCTGCCATGATCGGGCACATCGCGGTAAAAAATATCAAAAATCCCCCGCGTTTGCGGAAGATTTTGCTGAAAGCCATTCGCCATGGAAAACTCATACAGATCCGTTAGCATCGATAAATTGCGCATTTTTCTTCTCCCTGTCTTGACACCTGATTGAGTTTCATTCTAGCACACTCCCAGGGCCGTCATGAAAAATCTGTTAAATCGGATTTGGCGCGCCTCAATACTTTATTCATCATCAGCGCAACGGACAGTGTTTTTTCGCCAGTGAATCTACTACACTAACAGACGTAGCACCCAAGGAGGAAAAATCATGCAAGCAACCATTCCCGCCATTCTTGCCGCCCTCGATGCGGCAAAAACCATTATTATTCACCGTCATGTGAACCCCGACCCCGACGCCATCGGCTCCCAAACCGGCTTAGCCGCAGCACTCAAAGCCGCCTATCCCGCCAAGCACATCTATGCCGTGGGTGAACCAGCCCCGCGCCTGGCCTGGATTGCCTCGCAGGACACCATTGACCCCGCCGAGTATCAACATGCAGTGGTCGTCGTCATCGACACCGCCAATGCCCCGCGAGTCGCCGGGGCCAACTGGCAAACTGGTCAGCAGGTCATCAAAATCGATCACCACCCTGACCGCGAGCCCTTCGGTGACCTTAGCTTCGTAAATACGGAGGCTTCCAGCAGCTCCGAAATCGTCGCTGATATGATTAAAGCCTCCGATCACCTCAAACTGGACCAAACCGTCGCTGCCCGCCTTTACGCCGGGATTATCGGCGATACGGGCCGCTTTTTGTACGACCTGACCAAAGCCCACACCCATGAAGTCGTCGCCGACCTGATGCGTACCGGCATCGACGCGCCGGCAATAGGCCGCGCCGAGGAAGAAATCTCCCCGCAAATCGCCAAGTTGCAGGCCTACGCGCTGGGCAACCTGCAAGTCTCTGCCAACGGCGCCGGCAGCCTAATCATCACCCAAAAAGTGATCGGTGAATTTGGCCTGGCCCAAGATGAGGCCCAAGCCGCCGTCAGCACCGTCGGCCAACTCACCACTGTCCGCAGCTGGGTGGTGTTCACCGAACGCCCAGACGGCCAGTTCCGCGTTGAATTGCGCGGTAAACAATGGCCCATCAACCCCATCGCCGTCGCTCACGGTGGCGGCGGCCATCCCCTCGCCAGCGGCGCCGTTGCCAAGAACTTGGACGAATGCAACCAAATCATCGAAGAACTCGACCAACTTAATGGGGAGCAATTGCACTAACCGTTACTGTTATTGAGCGGGTTGCGGTGGTGGTGGGCGGAGCTTGGCAGGGGGCTGGCCGTGAATCGATTAGCGGCTGGAAGACCGGCGCGCCTTTTGCGCTGGGCCTCCAGTCGCTAATCGCGGCAAAGTTGAAGACATCAACGAGCGCAGCGAAGGTGGCTTCGACTTTAGATCCGAGACCGGGTTATGGCTCAGGCCGGCCGCACAGCCAGCGCCCTCGCCAAGCGGAGTCCACCGCCGCTGCGACCCGCGGCCTCCTGCGCAACTTTCGCATTTCGCCGCCGAAACGCCTACAATAGAGAAGAAATTCCTTGAAAGAGATGATTGTTTTGACAAAACGCATTAAAGGTTCCTGTACCACCATTCTGGTCGGCAAAAAGGCCAGCATTGACGGCTCCACCATCATCGCCCGTAACGAAGACGGCGCTGAGGCCCTCAATCCGGAAAAATTCATCTATGTGAAGCCCGCAGACCAGCCCCGTCACTACCAGGCCGTGTTGAGCAGTTTCCACCTCGACTTGCCTGACGACCCCATGGGCTACACCTCCACCCCAGACGCCGTGGATGGCCACGGCATCTGGGCCGCTGCCGGTATCAACAGCGATAACGTCGCCATGACCGCCACTGAAACCATCACCACCAACTCCCGCATCTTAGGCGTTGACCCGATGGCAGAAGATGGCCTCGGCGAAGAAGACATCACCGCCATTACTCTGCCTTACATCCACTCTGCCCGCGAAGGCGTCGCACGCCTGGGCAAGCTGCTGGAAACATACGGCACCTATGAAACCAACGGCATTTGCTTCTCTGATCAGGACGAATGCTGGTACTTTGAAAGCATCGCCGGCCACCACTGGGCCGCGATTCGCATTCCTGATGACGCTTATGTGATTGCACCAAATCGCTTCAACATTGATCATTTTGACTTCGATTCCGATGACACCATGTCCGCCCCAGATTTGCAGACCCTCATCGAAAAGTACCATCTCAATCCTGACCAAAACGGCTACAACCTGCGCCACATTTTTGGCTCCAGCACCGTCAAGGACACCCGCTACAACAACCCGCGGGCGTGGTACGGGCAGAAGTACTTCAACCCTGAAATCGAGCAGGATCCGATTGACCAAGACCTGCCATTCATTTGCCACACCGACAAAAAGATTTCGATTGAAGACGTCAAGTTTGTCCTCAGTTCCCACTACGAAAACACGCCTTATGACGTATACGGCACCACCAATACCGAAGGCGAAAAGAAACTCTTCCGGCCGATCGGCATTAACCGCAATCAGGAACTGCACATTCTGCAGATTCGCAATGACGTGCCTAAGGCCATCGCTGGTATTCACTGGTTAGCCTTTGGCCCGAACACCTTCAATGCCGTCGTGCCATTTTATGCTAACGTCACCGATACCCCGGAGCAGTACAAGAATACCGGCGCGCATTACGATCCGCGCAGCCAGTACTGGCTGTCCTACCTGCTGGCAACCTTCGGCGATTACGACTTCCACTTGTTTGAAGACTTCGAAAACATCTTCGAGCAAAACACCGTTGGCGCATGCCGTCATCTCCAACTGGAAACCGATGCGGCTTACCAAAATGAAGCCGACATCCCTGCTTACCTGACCAAGGTCAATGCCCAGTTGGCAGACATCAACTTCAACAATTCCAATAAACTGCTCGGCCAAATGGTAGAACTGGCCGCACCACGGATGCAACTCCAATTCACGTTGCACGACTAAGCAGCGCTAACGTCACCAGCCCCAAGCTGATGGCGTTTTTTGATGCCCTTAGGCCGGCGCAAACTCGTGGCAACTTAAGGGAACACGTGTTATTCTACGAGTACAATCAGGAAAAGGGTGGTTCCATGACAATCAACATTGGTGCTGGTAGCAACCAGCGCAGTTTGACCGATCAAGACGCGATTGCGCTCACCTCGGGCCACGATTTTTGGACCACTGAAAATCGCGCCGGCATTCCCAGTATTCGCCTCAGCGATGGCCCCCATGGCTTGCGCTTTCAGGCCAAGGCCGGCGACCATCTCGGCCTGAATGAGGCGGCGGTGGCCACAGCCTTTCCCACGGCTAGTGCTAGTGCCAGCAGCTGGGATCCCAGTTTGCTCAAAGCCATGGGTCGCGCCATTGCGCAAGAGGCGCGCCACTACCAAGTGGATGTGGTGCTGGGACCTGGCGTCAATGTTAAGCGTAATCCGCTGGGCGGGCGCAACTTTGAGTATTTCGCCGAAGATCCACTGCTGGCGGGTCACCTCGCCGCGGCTTGGATCAATGGCCTACAAAGCGCTGGGGTCTCGGCCTCGCTGAAGCATTTTGCCGGTAACAGCCAGGAAACTGACCGTTTGCGCTCGAATTCGTTGATCGACCCGGTGGCGCTGCACGAGCTTTACCTCGAAGCCTTTCGCCTGGCGGTCACCTTGGCCCAGCCGGACACCGTGATGACCGCCTATAACCAAGTCAACGGCACCTACATGAGCGACCACCAGTACCTGCTCAATGACGTGCTCCGTGGCCAATGGGGCTTCAAGGGCCTGGTGGTCACTGACTGGGGCGGTTTGAATGATAAAGTGGCGGCGCTGAACGCTGGTACTGACTTGGAAATGCCAAGTTCTGGCCATTTATTCGACCGCCAAGCGGAAACTGCCCTTGCTAGCGGCCAATTGGAGCGCACCGCTTTGACTCGCGCTGTCAGCAACATTGCCCACTTGGCCGATCAATCGCGCCCAGCTGGCGGCAATCAGCAGGCTTTGCTCACTGAACATGCCGACCTCGCACAGGCGATTGCCGAGCAATCTGCCGTGCTGATGAAAAATGATGGCTTGCTACCTTTCGCCGCTGAGCAACCGCTCACCGTGATTGGCGCCTTGGCGGCGGACACGCGCATTCAAGGCGCCGGCTCGTCGCACATCACGACCCCAGAAACCACCTCCATTCTCGCCGGGCTCCAGGCCGCGGGCCGCGAAGTCACTTATGAAGCTGGCTATCGGCTGGATGGCCAGTCTGACGCTACCCTTCTAGAAGCGGCCACCACCGCTGCCAAACAACAGCAACCGGTGGTTTTGGTCGTGGGGTTACCGGACACGGCTGAAGCAGAAGGGCGCGACCGCCAGAGCCTCAGCCTGCCAGCTAACCAAGAGGCAGTCATTGCCGCCGTCACCGCTGCTAACCCCCGAGTGGCCGTCGTGCTAGTGGCCGGTTCGGTGGTGACGATGCCTTGGGCCGCGCAAACCGCGGCCATTCTCAATGTTTTTCTCAACGGTGAACGCGTCGGCGCGGCCACCGAGCGTTTGCTGTTCGGCGCCATCAGCCCTTCTGGTAAGCTGGCCGAAAGCTATCCCCTGCGCTACAGCGATGTGCCTGCCCAGCAGTTCGGCCAGCCCCTGGATGTGCCTTATCGCGAAAGTTTGTATGTGGGTTATCGTTATTATGACAAAGCGGCGCTGGCAGTGGCCTTCCCCTTCGGCTTTGGATTGAGCTACACGCACTTTCGCCTCGATAACGTCACCGTCCCTGAACGCACCGTTACTGTCGCCACCAAGCACATTCCTGTGCAAGTGACGCTCACCAATACCGGCAGCTGCCGCGGCGCCGAGGTCTTGCAAGTTTACACTGGCCAGCTGGATCAAGCCCAACTCACGCCACTGCGGGCCTTAGCCGCGTTTCAAAAAGTGTGGCTCGCGCCAGGTGAACAAGCCACAGTGACCCTGCAGGTACCGCGCCACGCCTTTGAACGCTGGCAGGAAGCCAAACAAGCCTTTCAGCTCGCAGGCGGCGCCTGGAGCCTCAGCGTGGGTACTTCCAGCCGCGACTTACAACCACCGGTGGCCATTACGGTAGCCGCCCCTGCCGCCAAAACCAGCGTACCAAGCTGGTATCAGCAGCCCCAGGGCAAGCCTAGCGCTGCTGATTTTACGGCGTTAAGCGGCCTGACGCCGCAGGCCCCGGTGGCGCGGCCTGGCATCTTCACCCGGCTGAGCACGCCGCGCACGCTGGCTCAATATTCACGCAGCATTAACGCACTGGCCAAAGTGATCATCGGCAACATGCAGCACAAAGAAGCCGCGGACCCGCACTCAGCCGCTGGCGAATTTTTAGCGACGATTGTTTGGGATACGCCACTAATCAGACTCGCTCAGCAAAGCGGCGGCAGCTTGAAGCTGTGGCAGGTTGACTGGTTAGTGCGCCGCGCCAATCATAGTAGGAGGCGACCATCATGACCGACAAGCAAACCACTTTTCCGGAAAAAGCGAGCTACTGGAGCTACTTCACTGGCCAAGGCATGGCGATGAGCTTTTTAACCGGCATGCTGACGACTTATCTCCTGCTCAGCGGCATTGCCGCGACGCAAATCGCTTTTGCGATGGTGGCGGTGAAGCTGTGGGATGCCTTCAGTGACACCTTATTCGGGATTATTTTTGACCGGGTGCATTTCAAAGGCGGGCAAAGTCTACCTTGGCTGCGGCTGGCGATGGTGTTGGTGCCACTACTGACGGTGGTGGTGTTTCACATTCCGCAAAGTTTGAACCCTGCTGGCAAACTGGTGTGGTTCGCGTTGAGCTATATTTTGTGGGACACGGCTTACACCATTAGCGATGTGCCGATTTATAACTTGGTCACGCTCATGACCACCGCCACCACAGAACGCAATGGCATCTTAGCGGTGGCGCGGATGGCAGCGATGGTGGGCACCTTTTTGACCAGCATGGGGGCCACCTTCATGGTTTCCGAGCAGGTGGGTTTCTCGTTTGGCACCACCGCGACCTTGCTGGCGGTGGTGATGTTGCTGCTGATGCTGCCGGTGAGCTTCGTTGCCAAAGAACGCGTTCCTAATCAAGACGCCACCACCAGTTACTCGCTGCGCCAAATGTGGCAGTACGTCAAAGCCAATAAGTATCTGCAACGCTATTATCTCTACTACATCATTGCCGGCATCACCGCGACCAATGCGGCAGTGGATTTATTCGTGTCGTATTACTTCTTTGGCAGTGCGTTGGTGTCCACGCTGACGCTGCTGGCGACCTCAGTTCCGATTGCGATTTTGTCGCCGCTGATGGGTGTGATTTTGAAACGGGTGGACAAGTTCCGCTTGTTTTTCTGGAGTGCCGTGGCCTTTGCCGCCACCGCCTTACTAGTTTATCTGGGCGGCACCAGTAGCCTACCGCGCTATCTCACGCTGGTGGCCATTCGTGCCATTCCGCAAGGCATCGTACTGACCCTGAACTTAACTTTCACCCCAGACATTGTGGAATACGGCCGCTTCACCACTGGCATCGATGCCCGCGGGATTGCTTTTGCCATCCAATCCTTTGCCGGCAAATTAATCTCCCTCGCTCAGCCCCTGGGCCTGTTTATTCTCGGCCTATTCGCTTGGGAGCCGCTGCAGGCCAACAGCTTCGCCGCGCTGCAGCACTTGGCCGTGCACCAAAGTAGCCAGGCGTTAAATGGCCTGTGGATCGTCGCCCAACTCGTGCCGGCCATTGGCGCCGGCATCGCGTTAATCCCGCTGTTGGGGTATCATCTTCACGACCGTGATGTGCAGCTGATGGCCGAAACCAATGCTGGCAAAATCAGCCGCGACACCGCCCAAAAGCAGCTCTCACGTCAGTTTTAAAGGAGGCGGCACCTATGCCAGTCAATATTCATCGCCAGCAGGCCCCGCAATGGTTTCAAGCGGCCGACTTTGGCATTTTCATCCATTGGGGGCTTTACAGTGTCCCGGCCTACGCACCAGCGCCAGTGACGGGTCCGGGCAAGCATCCAACCTTATATGAACAATTCAAACACCAGCCTTATGCCGAATGGTACGCCAACAGCATGCTCTTTCCGACTGGTCCCACCGGCCGCTACCATCAGGCCCATTATGGCGCGGCGCCTTATCGCGATTTCGCCGTGACTTTCAAAAAAGACGCCGTAAATGTGGACGTCGAGGCGTGGGCGGATCAATTCGCCCACGCCCATGCCAAGTATGTCGTGGTGGTGACCAAACATCATGATGGCTTCGTGATGTATGACACTGCCGTTCAAAACCCAAACCAGCCTGATTATCATCTCGATTTTGACTTTGTCGGGGCGTTGGCCAAGGCCGTACGGGCCCGTGGCATGCGGTTTGGGGTGTATTATTCCAGTTTGTTCTACTGGTCGTTCAAGCACGAACGCATTCAAAGCGCCGCCAGCTTTGCCCTTGGCAACCCCACCAGCCAGCAGTACCGCGATTACGTGTGGGCGCAGTGGCATGAGCTGATTGACCGCTACCACCCGGATATTTTGTGGAGCGATATCGGCTACCCCAATGACCCGCGCCTGCCGCAGTTGTTCAAAGACTATTACGCTGCTGTGCCAGAGGGCATGGTCGATGACCGCTGGGGCGATTACCCGAACTGGATGCGCCATAAAGTTTTGTACCCGCTGGTCAATCTTGGCGGCGCGCTCCAAGGCGTATTGGCCAAAAAAGGCCACGCCAGCGAGCCGCCGTATTACGACTACCGGACGCTTGAATACACCACCGACTGGCAAGACCAAGCGCCATATTACGAAATCACCCGCGGCATGGATCTATCCTTTGGCTACAACCAGGCGGCTCGGCCTAGCGACTTTCTGACTGCCAAGCAAATTCGCCGAATTGTGGCCGAAGCCCGGCCGCGCAATGGCCGCCTGCTGCTTAATGTCGGACCCAAAGCCGATGGCACGTTGCCGGCGCCGCAAGCACAGGTGCTGGCCGAACTAGCCACCAAACCACTATAAAACAACCAAAATGCCCCAACTTTCGCCGTGAAAGTTGAGGCATTTGTCTTGCCTGGCTGAAGGTCATTCAAGCGCCTTGAGGTACCAGGTATCACAGCCGTTATGTTCATCCCCTGCCAGCGGCTGCGCCAAGCGGGTAAAGCCTTGGGCCTGATAAAGCAAGTTGGCAATCGGCAGCTTGGTATCGGTCACGACATACATCTGTTGGTAGCCCGAAGCCCTAGCCGCAGCAATCGTGCACGCTAACAACTGCTTAGAGAGTCCTTGGCCGCGCGCGGCCGGCGTCAGATAGAGCTTTTGTAGCTCGCAGATCCCGGCTTCAGGTCCCACCGGTCCGAAACCGCAGCCACCCAGCACGAGGTCGTCATGATCAGCGGCAACGGCGACGAAATATCCCGCGTGTGGCATGCTTGCGTAATATTCGGCCAATGCGCCAATTTGCGGATCATAATAGGCGGTGCCCGGCTGCGCCAAATCGGCCTCCTCCAAGCAAGCTTGCAAAATAGCTTTCATCTGGGCATCATCTTTAGGCTGAATGGGACGAATCACCGGCATCGCCAGGCCTCCTTGTTGAATTGAATGTTCCCAGTCTACCACAGCCATCAAAAAAGCGCCGGGGCTAACCGACGCTTGTCATCACTATTCAGGATCAATATCGGCCAAGTTTTCGCCATTGGACTGGATAACCTGCTGATACCAGTAGAACGAGTCCTTCCGGCTGCGCGCCAAGGTGCCTTCGCCGGCGTCATTTTTATCGACATAGATAAAGCCATAACGCTTGTCCATCTGACCGGTACCGGCAGAAACCAAATCGATGCAGCCCCAAGGCATGTAGCCCAGCAAGTTGACGCCGTCTTCTTCGACTGCAGCTTCCATTTCCTTGATGTGGGCGCGCAGGTAAGCGACACGATACGGATCGTGAATCTTGCCATCGGCTTCCACATGGTCAATGGCACCAAGGCCATTTTCCACAATCATCAGCGGCTTGTCATAGCGTTCCGCCAACCAGTTCAAACTCCAGCGCAGGCCCAGGGGATCGATGGTCCAGCCCCATTCGGTCTTCTTCAAATAAGGGTTCTCGACGCCTTCTTTGTCGCCCACAAAATCGTAATACTGGTTGTCAGCTTGGCGTGCCACTGTGTTGGAGGCGTAGTAGGAGAAGCCAATGTAATCCACCGTGCCAGCGGCTAGCGCGGCCCGGTCTTCAGCGGTAATATCAGCCCGATAGCCAGTCCGCTTGAAGTAGGCTTCCATGTAATCTGGATAGTGACCGCGGACATGCACATCACTCCAGAATGAGCGCTTCTGCATCGCCTTTTCGGCCATGAACAAGTCTTCTGGCTTGCAGGTGGCTGGGAATTGCGGCGTGAAGTTGATCATGCAGCCGATTTGGTTGTTCGGGTCAATTTCGTGACCGGCTTTCACCGCTAGCGCACTGGCGACCAATTCGTAGTGCGAAGCCTGGTACATCGCCCGCGCCCGGTCATCATCCGTGGCCCCTGCTGGGAAAATCAAGCCGGAGTTGGTGGCCATGGAAAATTCACGGTTGTAATCGCACTGGTTGTCGATTTCGTTGAAGGTCATCCAGTACTTCACACTGCCTTTGTAGCGCTTGAAGCACACTGTCGCGAAACGGACGAAGAAATCGATCAGCCGCCGGTCGCGCCAACCGCCATAAGCTTTTACCAGATGCCAAGGCATTTCAAAGTGCGACAAGGTAATGACCGGCTCGATGCCATACTTATGACATTCAGCAAACACATCGTCATAAAAAGCGAGGCCCGCTTCATTGGGTTCCGTTTCATCGCCATTTGGGAAAATCCGGGTCCAGGCAATCGAAGTCCGGAACGCCTTGAAGCCCATTTCGGCCATCAACTTGATGTCTTCTTTGTAGTGGTGATAAAAATCAATCGCCTCGTGGTTAGGATAGTTCTTCCCCGGTATCACGCCATCAGTAATCTGGCGTTCAACGCCATTGGCCCCAGCGGTCATCACATCGGCAATGGACATCCCCTTGCCGCCTTCTTGCCAGCCACCTTCGAGTTGATGCGCCGCTACCGCGCCGCCCCACAGAAAACCATCAGGTAATTTCGTCATAAAGACACCTTTCCTTTCCCATTCGTCACATAGACCAATCTCTGTTTCGTGATTACCTTAACGTAATTCACTACCTCGGTAAACCGCTTTCTCGTTACTTTTCCGGAACGTGTTATTTTCGAGGCTGCGGAGCATGGGCGCCCTTAGCCAGATGGATAGCCTAGCTGTGAGCATTACCGCCGCTTTTTGGCGGTGAGGCTCGCAGCGTAGCTACCCACTCTGGCGTTGCCCATGCGCAGCGCGACTATCTAGGATGCCGAGTCGGTCAGCTAGGCTGACTGCTCGGGCGTTGGCCCTTCGCAACGCAATTAGGCTGCGGAAGGCGGTGTATTTTTCATCGCATCAAAAAAGCTCGAGCCTTCGCCCGAGCTGATTGCTTTGCAGTTTAATGCTAGTCTTCTGTTGCCATCAAGAACCGGGAGCAGAACGCCGCTAAAATCGCGCCGACTTCTGGGGCCACAATATACAGCCACAGGTGACTCAAGGCGCTGCCGCCAGCAAAAATAGCTGGGCCAATGGAACGCGCTGGGTTCAAGGAAGCACCGGTCAAGTTGACGCTGAAGATGATCAGCAGCATCAAGGTCACCCCGATGGCCAAGCCAGCAAAATCGCCATTGCCATGATCATCGGAGGTGACGTTCAAAATCACGACCAAAAACAGGAAGGTGGCCAAGGCTTCAACGAAAAATGCCGCGCCAACTGACAGATTTGGAAAGTCGGTTTGGGCCATTTGGGTGGCTGGCAGGTTCAAAGCGCCAACGATGACCCGCACGGCACCGCTAGCAGCAATGGCGCCAACGATTTGGGACACGATGTAAACGAGACCTTCACCAATGCCGGTACGGCCGTTAATCATAAACGCGGTGGTGACCGCTGGGTTGAAGTGACCGCCAGTGATGCCACCAAAGGCATAGGCCGAAATCGTAATCGCTAACCCAAAACCAATGGCAATGGTCAAGGCGTCGCCCTTAGCGAACAACACCGCACCACTACCTAAAAAAACCAACAGGAATGTGCCCATAAATTCTGCACAGATTGCTTTCATGTCTTTTCCTCCGTTATGCACTTGCTGATTTTCGCCTCACACAGACGAGCAAGTAGATGATTGCGCCAATCTAGTATAGCATAGCAATGCCGCGAAACCGGCATTACGCAGCTGATAAATTGTTATCGATTTAATTTTGCGTGTACAATCTGGGTATTTTGGGGCCAAAAAAGCCGGCCTCGCGCGAAGGCGAGACTGGCTGGTCAAACTGCTTATTTGCCCTGTTTCTTCAGAGTTTTGATGGTCCGCAAGGCGCGCTTGCGGGTCTTGATATTGGGACTTTGCATTTGGCGCCGCGCGGTGGCGGCATCGGTTTTAGCCATGAGCGGCTCCTTTCTACCAGCTCGCCTTGCGCACGCCAGGAATCTGGCCTTTGTGCGCAAGCTGCCGGAAGTTCAAACGAGACAAGCCGAACTTGCGCATGTAAGCATGCGGACGGCCGTCCAGTTCATCACGATGGTGTAGGCGTACAGCGCTAGAGTTGCGAGGCAACTTAGCTAAGCCGGCATAATCGCCTTGCGCCTTGAGTTCCTTGCGGCGAGCAGCATACTTGGCAACCAATTGGGCCTGCCGCTTCGCCTTTTCAATTTTTGCTTTTTTTGCCATAAAGTTGACCTCCTCAGTCATGTTTGTTTGACGTTTAACGCGCCTGAATCTTTTGTATTTGTTTGTATTGAGCCATCATCCAACTACGGTAAGTTTGGCCTTTAGGCATGGTTTCGGTGACTTTGACAATCGGCACCCCAGCCGCCTTGGCCTTGGCCACCATATTGGTCACGATTTTGCTGTCGACTTGCGTATTTTGCACGAAAAAGGCGACTTGCTTAGCCTCAAGGGCGCGCTCTAGCTTACGCACATCCTGGGGGCTAGGGTCGCTGCTGTCCTCAATCGCGCGGGCAAAATGCCCGTTCATGATGCGATAGCCCAGCGCCGTTAGGGTATTATCAAAAACCGGTTCCGACACCGCGACGGTTTGGTTTTTGGCGCTGGCCTTGAGCTTCGCTTCAAGGGCGAACATGGGCTGCAGCGATTTGATGTAGCGCTGCGCATTTTTGCGATACGCAGCTTGATGCGCCGGATCGACCTCACCATAAGTTTGCGCCAAGGCGTTGGCCATTTTGACCATCATCTTAGGTTTATACCAGATGTGCTCGTTTTCACCGGCCTTCACCCCGACGACTTTCGCCGCCGAAACGGTTTTGACCGGATCGTCATCGGCTGCGGTTAGCCGGCTCATCCAGCTATCATACCCGGCGCCGTTGACCACCACCACATTCGCATCCGCCACGGTTTTCGCGGCTTCAGTGGTGGGCTCATAGTCATGCGGGTCCACCGCCGGGTCGTTGATAATCGCCGTCACGTGGCCGTAATTACCGGCCACGGCCTTGGCGACTTCGCCGTAAAAATTCACGCTGGCGACCACGGTCAGCTGCTTGTGTGCGCTAGGTTTGGGTGAACAGGCGGTCAAGCCCAAAAGCATGATCAGGCCCAAGAGCCAAAAGTGGCGTTTCATAAACAGTCTTCCCCCTGCTGATTAAATGAAAATCGTAACCAATACGATTAGCATCTATCGATAATACCGACTTCAGAGGCGGCTGTCAACACTTACTTCAAGTACGTGATTTCACGTTTGAACCCGGCCTGAACCACTTCGCTTGGATGAAAGCGTTTTCTGACTGTGATATAATTTTCCTACTACCACCAGGGGAATGGGAGGAAACTAAGATGAAAAAGACTTGGCGTTGGGTGCTTGCTTTTGTCATCGTATTACTCATCGGCGGTGGCTTGGGTTTTGCGGGGGCTAGGTTCACGCAACAGCCGACTCCGCCGACTTCTGAAGGCTACACCATTGTCGTCGGCCCGACGCGCCACAAGACAGTCGAATACGCTGATCGCTCAGGCGGTACTTACAGCTTCAGCAATCCCAAGGGTGAGCTTTGCGTGATTATTCACCGGAAAAACACCTACGCTTTGTATAAGCTAACCACCAATTAAAGCACGCAAACAGCCCAGATCCGGCGCAGCAGCTTGCTTCGCCAGGTCTGGACTGTTTTTCTGTTGGTCTTTATTTGACCGGTTTGATATACGGTACGCGCGCCACAGTGACCCCAACGCTGGTGCCGGCCACATTAGCGGCATTAGCCACCTTCGCCAACTGCTCGGTCGTGCCAGTGAGAATCACGCCACGAAACTGCAGTGTTTTGGCGGAGGCCTTGAGGGTGTGCGTCATTGCGCTGGTGCGTGGGGCCTGCCCCCAATAGCGGGTCAAAGCCTGGCGCCAGGCTTTCAGTTGACTGTTCGGCGTGGTGTTATACCGCAGATCCATGCCAATCGGGTTTTCAGCGATGTTCGTGTCATCCCCAGCCCCGCTGCGATTAGTATCATTGAACAGGTAACCCCAGGTCAAATTCACCTCTTTTGGCAGCCACTGCTTCAGCTCCGCATAGGACATGGGATGTTTGAAGGTCACTGCAATTTCACCGACGTGATCCGGCAATTGTTCCAGCGTCTGGGCCTCATTCGGCAAGTCCTGGGTGGTGCGATAAAATCGTGCCACTTTTTGCAACGTACTATTTTGAAACTGCTGCTTAGCGGTGTTTTGATCCAGGCGGTTAGACACCGTCTGAACGAAGCTTTCGTCCATTTGATGCCGATAGAAACTGTAATGGGACGTATACGTTCCCCATGGCACAACGTAACCATCGATTTCTTTGTATTCCTTGGTAACCACATTCCCACCTAAGCTGGAATTGTTATCCAACATTTCGCTGGCGACACTCACATTAGGCTCGGCGACATTGTGATAATCCGCCAGTTCCTGATACAAGGCGCTGGTTTGGCGGCTGCTCAACTGATTAAACGCCCCATACCCTAGTGGCGCCAGCACCAGCAGCACAATCACGGCGATCAGCACCATCATCAGGCGCTGGCGCCATTTGGCTTTGCGTAAGGCTTGATCTAACATCTTATGATTCCTCCCATTGACCGCGCAACTGCTTCCGCGCGCGGGCTAACATCGTTTTGACACTGGCCGGTTTGATGGCTAGCAGGTCCCCGATTTCTTCATATGAAAAGCCGTAGTAATACTTCAGCGCCACGAGCTCCTGCTGGTTGGCCGGTAGCGGCGCAATCAACGTCGCAAAGCTTTGCGGCGTCAGCGTACTGGCTTCCGGCAACTGCTGCGTCAAGGTTTCGCGGCGGTGTTTGCGCAGCTCATCGAGGCAGGCGTTCAGGGCAATCCGGTAAAACCAGCCATCAAAATTGCGGACCGACAAGTTGGGCAGCAGGATAATGATTTTTTCATAAGCCGTGGCCACGGCATCCTCGGCGTCGGCCCGTTGAATGCCCCGCGCTTGCAGGCGCTGCACCACTTGTTGGCCTAACGCCAGCAAGTGGGCATCAAAGTCTGACTTTACCATCTCACCCCTCCTTCCCTTAATAAGACGTTTGAGCCAGCCTTAAAGTATACAGGTAATTTTTGAGGAGCAAAACAAAAACCAGCGCCACCGCCAAATTGGCGATCACGCTGGTGCCTATCATTATCGGCTTAATCCACTGCCGCCTTCTGGTGGGCCAGTTCGGCCAGGGCTGAAGCGCCATTCGTGGCAATCACATCTGAGTACCACGCAGCCGAGGCTTTCGGTGTCCGCGCCAAGCTGCCGTGGCCGCTGTCATCGCGGTCGACATAAATCAGCCCATAGCGTTTAGCCATTTCTCCGGTGCCGGCGGAAATCAGATCCAGCGCTGTCCACATGGTGTACCCCATCAAGTCAACGCCATCTTCGACGATGGCATCGTGCATGGCTTTGACGTGCACCCGTAGATATTCAATCCGATACGGGTCATCGACGACGCCATTTTTGAGTTCATCGACCGCGCCGAGACCATTTTCCACGACCAACAATGGCACTTGGTAGCGCTGATACAGGCGGTTCAGCGTCACCCGCAAGCCAATTGGGTCAATTTGCCAGCCCCAGGCCGAAGTTTCCAGATACGGATTCTTCTGGCCGGCGAGTAGGTTAGCCTGACTTTCTTCGCCAGCTTCTGCGGCCAAACATGAGCTGGAATAGTAGGAAAACGAGTAGAAGTCCACCTTTCCCGCCAGCAAGGTTGCCTCATCATCTGGGGCCAGATCCAAGGCAACGCCCATTTTAGCCAGCTTGGCTTTGGCGAAACTTGGGTACGCGCCGCGGACTTGGACATCCCCGCAGAAGTGATTGAACCAATCCGTGCGCTGCTGAGTCGCCAGCACATCTTCCGGCTTGGGCGTCAGCGGATAAGACAGGCCATTAGCAATCATACAGCCAATTTGGTTAGCTGGATCAATGCGATGCCCGGCAATCACAGCTTTAGCCGAAGCCAAGAACACATGATGCAGCGCCTGGTACTGCTCGGTTTCATCGCCGGTGCCAAAGAAGTAATCCGCCTGGGCGGCCGAGCGTAAGCCCAGACCAATCAACCGGCCAGCGCTGAGGGTGCCGAAGTTGATTTCATTGAAGGTTAGCCAGTGCGCCACCAAGCCGCGGTAGCGGGTGAAGCAAGTCTCGGCGTAGCGCACGAACAGGTCAATCACCCGCCGGTCCGCGAAGCCGTTATAAGCCGTCACCAGATGGTATGGCATTTCGAAGTGGCTCAGGGTTACCAGCGGCGTGATGTTGTTTTCCCGGCATAAGGTGAACACCTGGTCGTAAAACGCGAGGCCTTCCTCATTAGGCTCGTCATCATCGCCGTTAGGAAAAATGCGGCTCCAGGCAATCGACAGGCGCAGACATTTCAAGCCAATTTGGCCAAACAGGGCGATGTCTTCTTCGAAGCGGTGGTAGAAATCCACGCCGGTGTGCGAAGGAAAATACTCATCTAGGTTCAAATCCTCCACGAAGCGGCGTGGCTTGGTGCGGCTACCGGCGGTTAAATGATCCGCCACGCTTGGCCCCTTGCCACCTTCGTTCCAGGCCCCTTCACATTGGTTGGCAGCCAAGGCGGCGCCCCAGAGAAAATCAGTTGGAAACGGCATGGACAGCCCCTCCCATCGCTTCTTGGGTATCGGCAACGACGGTCAACAGCGGCGTGCCTGCTTCGATTTGGGCATCTGGCGTTAGTTCCGCAATCACATCAAGGTAGTCATTGGTATTGGTCACCACCATCGGGCTCACCATGGAGTACCCGGCGGCGCGAATCGCGTCAATATCAATCGTGGCCAGCAAGTCGCCAGCTTTGACATGTTGCTGCGGCGCCACTTTCACGTCAAAATGGTCTCCGCCTAATTGCACCGTGTCCATGCCCAGGTGCAGCAGCACTTCGGCGCCAGTGTCGGTAATGAGCCCGATTGCATGTTTCGTCGGGAACACCGTCATCACGGTCGCGTCAGCCGGTGCCACCACATTGCCATCGCTTGGATCAATCGCAATCCCCGCGCCCAGCGCGCCGTCGGCAAAAGCGCCATCTGGCACATCGCGCAGCGGCATCAGCTGCCCATTCATCGGGCTGGCCAATACGGTATCGCGTTCCAACGTTGGTGTCCCAGGAATACCTTGATCCTCAATGGCATTCACCACTGGATCATCTTGATACATGACATAGGCCGCAATAAAGGTTGGAATCATCGCGACCGCTAAGCAAATTCCGGCATACATCAGATCACGGCTTGGATTTTCAACACTCAGCAGGCTCGGTAAGGCGAACAAGCCCATGCCGCCCATGCGGTAAGCCATCATGCCCAAAGCCCCACTCACTGCGCCGGCCAAGCCGCCACCGATACAAGACAGCACAAACATTTTCACCCGCGGCAAGGTCACCCCATAAATTGCCGGTTCCGTCACGCCGAAAATCCCAGAAATCCAGGCCGGTAAAGCAATGCCTTTGAGCTTTTTATCATGCGTCTTCAGCCAAATCGCTACAACGACCGCGGTTTGTGCGAAAGACACCCAGGTAATCGCAGCCATAATGGCAGTGGGTTGCCCCGCGGCCAGTGGAATCATGGCCATCACCACAATCATCATGTGAACGCCGAACATCACCAGCAGTTGCCAGGTGGCGCCGAGCACCAGCCCAGCCAAAATCGGGCTGAAGTTGGTCAGGGCTTCGACGCCTTGCATGATCACCATAGACACCGCGTTGGCGGCTGGGCCAATCAGCATGAAGCCGATCGGCACGATCACCAGCAGGGTTAGCATTGGGACCAGGAACGTTTTAACCACATCTGGAATGACTTGGTTCAACCAGCGTTCAAGCGGTGCCGCTAACGCCACCATCAAAATCACCGGCAAAATGGTGGAGCTGTAGCTGGCATTGAAGTTCATGCCCCAGAAGTTCAGATCCACGCCGTTGATGGTGGGATGCACCAACGCGGCCCCAATGATCAGGCCCAAAAACGGCGTCATGTTGAATTTCTTGGCGGCGTTAAAGCCAATGATGATTGGGAAGAAGTAGAAACAGGCATCCCCAATCGCATTAAGGAGAATATAAGCGCCGGCTTTGTCCGACACGGCGCCGGTCACCATCAAAATCACGGCCAAGCCTTTGATCATCCCGCCGGCACACATCACGGCTAAAGCTGGCATCATGATGCCAGAAATCAAATCAATCACCCGATCGCCGAATTTCATTTTCTTCGGCGCCGTGCTGGTGTCGCCAGTGTCGATGCCGCCGACGCGCACCACTTCAGCGTAGACATCCGGCACATGGTTGCCAATCACGACCTGGTACTGACCAGCTGATTGCAGCACGGTCACCACGCCGTCCATGGCTTTGAGGGCTTCGGTATCCGCCTTACCCTCATCTTTGAGTTGAAACCGCAGCCGAGTGACGCAGTGCGTCAGGCCCAGAATATTTTCCCGGCCCCCGACTTTGGCAATAATATCGGTTGCTAACTGTTCATATTTTGTCATGATAGTTCCTCCTGAAAGAATTGTTCTTTCCGAAGGTTTGGCCAACTTAATGTCACCATCCAACGATCTGACTGGCTGCGAGGCAGCCTACTGCGCTTTGCGGTACACCAGCCGTTCGATATGCAAGGTTAAATACCCGCACTCGGCTGGCGTCACCGTAAAGCCATAACGCACATTTAAAAAGTGACTGATTTTCTGGGCGCAGCTCGCCGGCGTTTGGTACCGCTGGTTGATCAGCGCCAGCAATTCCTCATCGACGGTGGCCATCGCCTCATTGCGATAAAGCCGCTGCGCGAAGAATTTGAGATGGGTAATGAACCGGCCATAATCCGGCGTGGTTGGATCCGGTTCGAAGTGAAAATGGTGGCGGACAATGCTCAGAATTTCTTGCATCAGCCGCGTCACCACTGCCGCATCAGAGCCGGTACTGTCGGTGGCAGCGTTCACCAGATGAAACGCGATAAACCCGGCCTCATCGGCGGGCAAGGTCACATTCAGCTTAGCGTGCACCAAGGCCAAGGCGCCTTCTGCGACCGCGAACTCCCGAGGATAAAAGCGCTGGGTGTCCCACAGCATCACATTCGGCAAGACCTCTCCGGCTTGCGTGCGTTGCACCGCGGTATACAGGTGATCGGCCAAGGTCAAGGCGACGCCGGAATGAAGACTCAGTCCCGCCTGCTTCGCCTGAGCCAAGATCTGGCCTGTCAGTTGCAAATAGACATACGGAATTTCCGCCAACAATTGCGCGTAAGCCACCGTGCTTTTGGTTTGTAAGGTGAAGGTCTGCGCAATCGCGGCCACATCGAGCTCATCGCCGGGGCGCTTGCCGAATGCCAAGCCGCGGCCAGAGACAATTTGATCTTGGCCATTGCCGGTGCGGACAATGGCCACATTGTTGTTCAGGACTTTGTGGATTTTCATGCGGCGCCCCCTTGCTGAGATGAACTGGCCTTGCGCGCCAAGGTCAGTTGGAGAAAACGGTTCCATGGAATAATTTAAGCGTAGCAAAGTAACCCTAGCCGGCGCAAGCAAAAACAGTAGCTTAGGTTAATTATTTTTATAATGTATAGCTGATATAAATTAATTTTTCCCCGAGCAAAAACGCCACCAGTCAACAAATATGACTGATGGCGTTGACTTTAGCTTTCAGTTTGACCGGTTAAGCATTCAACAGTTTCGCCAGTTGATCCAAGCGGTCGTTCACATGCGCAAACGCTGCATCCAAATAATCCGGCTTGGTGACATCGATGCCGGCCCGCTGCAGCAAGTTGACTGGCGTATCAGAATTGCCGGCCTTCAAAAACGCCTTGTACGCTGCCACGGCAGGTTCGCCTTCTGTCAAGATGCGCTTGGCAAAGGTCGTCGCAATCGCCTTGGAAGTGGCGTACTGGTACATGTAGTAATTGTAGAAGAAATGTGGGATCCGCGCCCACTGTGCCTTTGGCCAAGGCGTTGGGGTAACACTGGAACCGTAGTACGCTGCTTCCAGCTCATCCCACTTCGCCGTTAACGCTTCGGCGGTCAAGGGCTGACCGCTGGCTTCGGTTTGATACATGAACAGCTCAAACTCGGCAAACCGGGCCTGAGTGTAGAAGGTGCCTAAGAAGTTCTCGACTTCATCGCTTAACAGATAAATCTGCTTGGCCCGGTCGTCTTTGCTGGTCTTCAGCAGATAAGCATTCAGCAGACTTTCATTCGTGGTTGAAGCCACTTCCGCAGTAAAAATCGGGTACTGCGAATCCCAATATGGCTGATTAGCATTTGCGTAAACACTTTGCATCGCATGCCCGGATTCATGGGCCAAGGTGCTCATGGCATCATAGTTATCGGCCCAGTTCAGCAGAATGTAGGGATGGACACCATACGCCGCATCCTCAAAGCCGCCTGAAGTCTTGCCTTTGGTTTCCAGCACATCGACCCAGCGATGAGCAAACTCGTCCTCCAAGTGTGCCTGATAATCGCTGCCCAGTGGCGCCAGCGCCGCCAAAGTTGTGGCGGTAGCTTCGTCGTACGTTGGGGCAAATGGCGTTTTGCCGCCAGTCAGCGGCAACGACAAGTCATACGGATGCATCACATCTAAGCCCAGCGTTTGTTTGCGCAGAGCATAGTAGCGATGCGCCAGATCCAAGTGCGCATGAGTTTCGGTGAGCAGCGTGTCATACACCGCTTCCGGGATCTGATTTTGACTCAGATCCATCGCCCGGGCTGATGAATAATGACGAATCTGCGCCAAGGTGTTTTGGGCATGGACATGGGCCTGCAAGCTCTGGGCAAAGGTGAAGCGGTGGTCGTAATACGCGGTATCGAATTGTTCGGCCGCTTGCTTACGCACAGGCCGGGCGCCATTTTCGGCAATGACGCGGCGCAAGCCCTTGGTCATCGGCTGCGTTTGACCGTCATATTCAATGGTGCCAAAGCTCAAATCGGCATCATCCAGCGTGGACTGAATTGACTCTGGCGCATCGATGGTGGTGCCCAGCGCCGCTAGCACCCGTTCTTCGCCTGGGGCTAACACATGGCCGACCTGCGTGCGAATCGCCGCCAAGGCATGGCGGTACTGTTTCAGCGTGGGTTCAGCCGCCTCAAATTCAGCCAGCCGCGATTCCGGCAAGGCCACAATCGCCGGTTCCAGCCAGGCCACGGCTTGCGCAAAGGCCGTCGTGGCTTGCTCAGCGGTTGCCTCCAGCTGCTGAGCCTGAGGATCGGTGGTGTCTTGCGCCACCGCCAGCATGCTGTACATGCCGATGCGATCCAGCGCCTCACTGGCTTCATAATAGCTGGCCAGCGTCTTGGCAAATTGCTGGGCATCAGCAGTAAAAGTTTGCTCCTGCTTGGCCAGCGCCTTCGTCTTGGCCTGCGCTGCGGTCACCGCTGCGGTGAACGCCGCCTCGTCAGCAAATAATGCGGTCAAATCCCAGGTCAGGGCCACCGGCGCCTCACTGCGTTTGATTTGTTCTGTCATTCTTATTACTCCTCTCGCCCATTTGGCAAAACTCTGTGTGTTCACTGTAGCATTGAAGCCGCTGGGAAGGAAGCCCTCGGCGGCGGGAGGTGGCCAAGATTGCCAGTCATCACTGCAGTTGGTCATTCAACCAAAAATCAATGAGCGCTTAGCGTATAATAAGACCATTCAAGCTGGAGGGTTTTATATGCTAGGCACATTTTTCAACGTTCTGATGATTATGATCGGTAGCACCGTGGGCAGTGTTTTCAAAAAAGGCATCCCCGCTAAGGCTAATCACGCCCTGATGACCGCCATGGGGCTGGCGGTGATGATGCTGGGCATCAATACTTCCGTGCAAAAAATGCCCCATAGCCAATATCCGGTGTTGTTCATCGCCAGCATGGCACTGGGCGCCTTAATCGGTAGCTTGCTGGATTTGGATGACCGCTTCAATCGCCTGCTGGCCCGCGGCAAAGGGGGTAGTCAGCTGGGACAGGGTTTATCGACAGCGATTTTGCTGTTTTGCATCGGCACCTTGTCGATTGTGGGCCCGATGGAAGCGGCCTTGCACCAGGATTACACGTTTCTGTTTACCAATGGCACGCTGGATTTGATTACCTCGATGGTGCTTGCTTCGACTTTCGGCATAGGTATCATTTTAACTGCGCCGGTACTACTGTGCTGGCAAGGCAGTTTGTACCTGCTGGCCAAGTTGCTGCAAGGCGCCATTTCCACGCCGCTGTTGACTGAGATTTCCATTGTCGGCGGCGTGTTGATTTTTGCTTCTGGGGTCAACATCTTGGGCCTCGCCAAAATTAAGACCCTCAACCTCCTGCCGGCACTGCTCATTCCACCGCTATTTTTCCTCGGCATGAGCTGGTTTCATTAACGACGAAAACCGCCGTTCAACCTGATGGGCTGAGCGGCGGCTTCTTTGCCTACTGAACTAAATTAAAATGCCTTCAAGGTGATCCATTTCGTGTTGAATAATCTGAGCAACAAAGCCGCTGAACGTTTCGACCCGGGGCTTAAAGTTGGCATCTTGATAGGCCACGGTGATTTGCTGGTAGCGTGTGGCTGGCCGTTCGCCGGCTAGCGACAGGCAACCTTCCTGCGCTTGGTAAGCGCCTTGCTTGGCCTTAAGCACTGGATTGACCATAATTTGAGCGAGCGGCCCGCGCTGGACAATGATGATGCGCTTGGCCACCCCAATCATGTTCGCTGCCATGCCAACACAGCGGTCAGCATTGGCGGCTAAGGTGTCCTGCAAATTCTGAATTACCGGCGCATCCAGCGGCGTGGCCGGCTGGCTTTGCCGTTGCAAAAAGAGCTGATCGCGATTAATCGGTTGTTTCATCGTTGCCTCCTTAAAGCACGGCCAGCACGGCGTTCACGACCAGCCGCACCCCGTAAAACATCACGACAATCCCAGAAGCGATGTTAATCCACATCAACACCCGTCGTGGCAAGCGATTGCGAAGCAAGTTAATGACGGTGGTCACCACGAAGAACCAGAGTGCCGTAGAAGTAATAATGCCGCCAAGGAACACCCAGGCTTCCGTCATGGTTAAAGGGCTCCGCAATGCGCCTAACGTCACGCTAGTATCAATTAAGGCCTGCGGGTTGGCGAAAGACACCACAAAGGCTCCGGTGAACCACTGCTTCAGCGATTGCTCCTGATGGTCGTTGCCAAAAGAAGCGGCGTTGGCGCCGCGCACAATGCCATAGCCCATCCAAATCACCACCAAGCCGCCTAGGCCCATCACAATGATTTTGATCACCTGATTGGCGGCGATGATGGCACCCATGCCCAGAAAAGCAATCGAGGTGAGCAAGGTATCCGCAAGCCAAATAAATCCGGCCACCAAAAGCGCCCGGCGCAAGGTGTTGCTCATGGCGTTGTTAAACGCATAAATATTTTGCATCCCGATAGAACTCACCAGCGCCAAGGAAATCACCATGGCGCGAAAATAGACGGCTAACATCCTGCCTTCGCCTCCTGAAAACGTGCTTTTTCTATCATAGCATTCGGCAGGCGGGTTTTCTGCAAAAAAAAGAAGCCACGCGGCCCCTTTTTGCAGTACTTGATGTTAAATTACTTCTTCAGCAACTTCTCAGCCAAGGCCTTGATTTCGTCATCGCTTTGGTCAAGCAGTGGCTTCATCGTCTCTTCGGTCTCAATGGTATTGTGGTTGTTGTTCTCCATATAGTAATCCCACAATGCGTCACGAACTGGGGTTTCATCATCGCTCCAATCAAACACCGCGTTCATTGGTTCATCAAGCACCAAAGTCTTTTCAGGATCTGCTGCCATGATCATTACCTCCATTGTTTTCTTACTTGAGTACAAAGCTATTATAGTCCAAAACTGCCCCGCCGCGTCAAAAAATTAGCACTTTATTTCAGCGAGTGCTAATTGCTTGACAAATGACACCGCGCTCTGCGTGATTGACATCGGTTCCGGGTTGCTCAAAAATGAAACCAGATTGATTTTGATGAAAGCCGTGACCCCAATGAACGTCCTGCGCAGCATGTTTTCCTCGCTTAGTGAACGAAATTTTCGTTATTTTTGGCTCGGCCAGTGTGTCTCCACCATGGGGACTTGGGTGCAACGCACGGCGCAAACCTGGCTCGTGTATGAAATGACCCGGTCCGCGTTCAAGGTCGGGCTGCTATCAGCCTTCCAATTTATCCCGATTTTAGGGCTGACGCTGGTTGCTGGGACCTTAATTGACCGTTTTTCCAAGCGGACGATTTTGATTGTTACGCAAGCGGCCTTCCTGTTACTAGGGGCGCTGATGACCGTGCTCGTCTACACCAACACGGTCCAGTACTGGCACATTCTCCTGATTGCCTTTCTGTATGGCTGCTTTCAGGCCTTTGACACCCCCACCCGGCAATCCTTTGTGGTGGAACTGGTTGGGCAAAAGAATCTGATGAACGGCATTTCCCTGAATTCCACCATTTTCAACCTGGCCAAAATCGCCGGGCCTTCGCTGGCGGGCCTCTTGATGGCGCAATATTCCGTTGGCTTTTGCTTTTTGGTCGATGCCATTTCCTATTTAGCGGTTTTGCTTGGGCTGTTTCTGATTCACCAAGACCACGTGGTGGCCTCCCACTCCCACCGCAAAGTCTGGACCGATCTCAAGGAAGGCCTCGCTTATGTCTGGTCGCATCAGGCCGTGCGCCTGTCGGCCGAGCTGATGCTGATTGTTTGCACCTTGAATTTCAACAACAATGTCATTATCCCCATCATGGCCAAAACCGTGTTTCACGGCGGCGCTCAAACTTACGCTAATTTGCTTTCGGCAACCGGGGTGGGCTCGTTAATCGCTGCCTTTTTGATGAGCTACCTTTCGCGCTTTGGGCTCCAACGCAACATCTACTTATGGGTGGGCATCGGCACTGCGACGCTGCAAGCCGGGATGCTGTTCGTGCGCAACTACCCGCTGGCCATGGTGGTGATGGTGCTGATTGGCTTTTGCAACATGATTTTCCTCAACCAGTCCAATGCGTCTTTCCAATTCAACATTCCCAATGAATTGCGCGGCCGCATCATGAGCGTCTATGTGCTGCTCAACCAAGGCAGCACGCCGATTGGCTCGCTGTATGTCGGCACGGTGATGGACATTGCCGGCGGGCTGTGGGGCTTCCCGGCTTGCGGGATTTTGGCGCTGATTCTGCTGGTGCCGCTGATGCTACTGAACCGGCCGCTCGTCAGCAAGTGGTTCCATCAAGGGAGCCATCAAGCGCAACTGTAACGCAAAAACCCAGTCGAAAAATCGGCTGGGTCTTCTTTTGTCTTCGCCATCAGCGCGAGCTTACAGCAGCGCCCGCACCCGTTTTTGCAAATCGGGTACCACTTGTTCATCAAACCAAGGATTGCGCCGGAACCAGCCGTAATTCAGCGGTGACGGATGCACCAGCGGCAGGTATTGCGGCAGATAGTCTTGATAATGTTCGACCGTGGCGGTCAACGTTTTTTGTCGCCGCTTGCCCAAGTAATAGCGCTGGGCATACATGCCAATCAGCAGCGTCAACTGCACATGTGGCATGAGCGCCAAGATCGGTTCGTGCCATTTTTCCGCAAAGCCTTTGCGCGGCGGTAAATCGCCAGATTTAGCCTTGCCAGGGTAGTAGAAATCAAGCGGCAAAATGCCGATTTTACCTGACTGATAAAACTCTTCCGGCGTTACGCCCATCCACGCCCGCAAACGATCACCACTAGGGTCGTTCCAAAATGATTCGGTTTCCTGCGCCTTGCGACTTGGGGCTTGGCTGATAATCAGCAGCTCGGCCGTGGCCGGCGCTTTGTACAGTGGCTTCACGCCCGCGGCAGTGTAGTCAGCGTTTTGCTCATCGGCTTGAATGGCGTTGAAGATTTCTTCGGCAGTTTGCATACGGGTCCTTTCCAGTACGTGATACCGCCTAGCCTACTGCATTAAAGCACGGTCTGCAAATTGTCCTTCAGCACTTGGGCAGAGTCTTGCAGCCGCTTGAGGTCGGCCGGGTTCAAGTCCAGTTGCAAGATGCGATCCAGCCCGTTGCCGCCCAGCAGCACCGGGACCCCAATCGAAACATCATGCAGGCCATATTCACCATCGAGGTGCACCGACATCGCAAACGCGGCATGGTCATCGTTTAGCACCGCCGCGGTCAGCCGCGTCAGACTGGCCGCGATGCCGTAGAAGGTGGCGCCTTTCTTTTCAATGATGGAATACGCCGCCGTCTTGACGCGCTCGCTAATGGTGGCGAAGTCCTGGTCCTGCTGGGCTTTCGGCACAAAATCGCACAGCGGCTGGCCGCCAACTGTGGCATAATCCCACACTGGAAATTCCGAATCACCGTGTTCACCCATGATATAGGCATGCACCGTGCGGACATCGATGTTGTACCGGCGACCAATTTCAGACCGCAGCCGGGCACTGTCCAGCGCCGTGCCTGAGCCGAGCACCCGATTGCGCGGCAGGCCGGAAAGCCGCAGCACCAGCTCGGTCAATACATCGACTGGGTTGCTGGCCACCAAAATGATGCCGTCAAAATGGTTGGCCATAATGTTGTTGGTGATGTCAGTGATGATTTTGGCGTTTTTAGCTAGGAGCTGAAGCCGCGTTTCGCCTGGCTTTTGCGCCACACCAGCGGTGATCACCACGATGTCGGCATATTCGCAGTCGGCATAATTCGCGGCATAAATATTTTTTTGAGCGACATAAGGCAAGGCGTCGCTCAAATCTTCCACATCCCCTTGCACCCGCGTCATATTGACGTCGATGATACCAATGCTTTTGCCGACCCCAGTGATCAAACAGTTGAAAGCATAACTGGAGCCAATCGCGCCGTCGCCGATCAGGACAATATTTGCTGATTTCATTAGGATTCTTCCTTTCGTATTGCACAATTAATTAACCGCTTTCAGTATACCGGGGTTGTTATTAAAAGGGAAATGCGAGGCATCGCGTGATGGCCTCGCCGCCTGTAGTCGCGCTACGGGTGGCCAACGCTCGAGCGCTTAGCCTAGCAAAATACGGCCACACTCCGCAGCCCGATAAACCGCTTTCATGTTTTGTGTTAAACTATTCCCAGATAACCACTTTTGGGAGGGAATAACTTGAAAAAAATCCTTGTTGTCTTAACCAATACCACTCGGTTCGTCAAGAAACCGGAAGCAACGGGGCTGTGGTTGGGTGAAGCGACGGAGTTTGTTGACGCCGTTATCCCACAATATGAGGTCGATTATGTGAGTCCGCACGGCGGGTATGTGCCGCTCGATCCCCGCGGCATGAAGTATGCCGATGAGGCCGCTTTTGCGCGGTATCACCAGCCCGACTTTCAACAGCGCGCCTTGGCCAACAGCTTGGCGCCAGGCGTGATCAACCCCCTCGATTACGCCGCGATTTACTATACTGGCGGTCATGGCGTGATGTTTGATTTTCCCGAAAACGCCGCCTTACAAACCATTGCCCAGCAAATCTACCAGCACGGCGGGTATGTCACTTCGGTTTGCCACGGGATTGCGGGGCTGCTTAACTTACGCGATGAAACTGGCCACTATCTGATTGAGGGTAAGCACATTACCGGTTTCACCACTCAGGAAGAGATACTTTCGGGTAAACGCAACCTGGTGCCATTTTTGAATGAGCAAGTGGCCGCCAGCCGCGGGGCGTTATTTGAAAAGCGGCGGGCATTCAAGCCGTTTGCGGTCAAGGATGGCCAGCTCATCACTGGGCAAAACCCTTGGAGCCCGAAAGCAGTGGCCAGCACCTTGCTCCAGGCCCTAAACGCCTAGCCTTGCCCTTCACGGTTGTGCTAGAGTATGAGGCAAGGAGGCGAGGCCGATGACCGCGACTGAATTTGAACAAACCTTCACTTTGTGGGTGCTTTACTTTTTTGCCTACGCCTTCGTCGGCTGGCTCTGGGAAAGTGGCTATGTCAGCGTTAAAAAGCGGCAGTGGACCAATTCGGGCTTCCTGGCCGGCCCTGTCATTCCGGTTTACGGCTTCAGCATTACTGCCGTGCTGGCCTTGGTCCAGCCTTTTGCCCATAATCTGGTGCTGCTGTACTTGCTTTCCGCACTCGTGATCACGGTGATTGAATATGTCACTTCCTGGCTGATGGAAAAACTCTTCCACGCCCGCTGGTGGGATTATTCCAACATCCCGCTCAACCTGAATGGCCGGGTGGCGCTGCCCATCTCGGCTTTCTGGGGCGTCGGGGTGGTTTTAGTCATCAAGTTCGTCCATCCGGTGGTTGCCCATTTTGTCACGCGCCTCGATGTGCGCTATGGCATTTTTGCCGCGATTGTGATGCTGGCGCTCTTCATGTTTGACTTCGGCTTCAGTCTCGCGAACGTGCTGGCCTTTGGCGCTGCCACCAAGCGCATCGGCGATGCCATCGACACCAAGAAGCAGGAACTGATCACGCAAGTCGACACTGCTACCGCCAAGCTGAGCCAAGACGAGCCGCGCTGGTTAGCTGACTATCGCCGCAACTTGGGCGCCCAGGCCACTTTGCCGAAACTCAGTTGGAGTCAGCGGCGCTGGCTGAAGAGCTTCCCGCATCTGCATTTGAATGATACGCAAACTTCAGCCAAGGATATTTCCGCCTTAGCCGAACTGCTGAAAAAACGGAAAAAGTAACGCGAATCAAAAGGCCAAGTGCGGCGATGAAGCGCCGCACTTGGCCTTTTGTCAGGCTTAGAACTTAAATTGCCAGGTCGTTTGCAACTGATACGGATCACCCGGCATTAAGGTGATGGCCGACCAATCTTGACCACTCGGCGGGGCGACTTGGGCTTCCAACGTCACACCGCTGTGGCGCCGCAAGTGGGCCGCCACGCCTTGCGCCTCATCCCAATGATTGCCCGTGTAGACCACCACCGCCGGCGCGCTAGTGGTCATGGTAACAGCCCGTCCTGACGCTCCAGTTAAGGTGGCAGCTTGGTCTTGTTTGAGCAAGAACGGATGATCCAGCCCTGCCCCGCCAAGCACCTGCGGCATCACCTCGCCTAGCCGCTGGGGCCGACGGAAGTCAAAGGGCGTCCCTGTCACCGACGCCCAGCCACTAGGCAAATGATTGGCTGCCAGTGGGCCGTAGTAATCGCTGGCCAGTTGTAGCGTGGTTTGATCCACCGTCGAATCCGGACCGTCCAAAGCAAAATACACATGATTCGTCGCGTTAAACAAGGTCATTTGATCCGATTCCGCGGTTAAGGCATAGGTCAGCCGGTTATGATCATCCAACATGTAGCTCACCGTGGTTTTCACGTTGCCAGGGAAGCCGTTGTGGCCGGCAAAATCCACTAAAGTGAAGGTCACCCGATCAGCGGCTGGGCCTTCGCGGTATGCTAAATTCCAGGCCTGCATATCCAGACCATCGGGACCGCCATGAATCGTGTTGGCCCCTTCATTGGCCGGCAGGGTTACTGGCGCCTCACCGCAGTGCCAAGTGTGGCCTGGCACGCGCGCGATGATGCGCCCGACTGTCCCGCCGAGCAGATTACGTGCCTCACTGTAATCACTCGGCTGCGCGAGATGCAAAATGACATCAACCAGCTGACTGCCGGCTGGTACCCGCACCCGTTCCAGCGTCGCGCCGTAATTCAGCAGGTCAACGGTCATCCCTTGATGGTTCACCAACGTGATTTCATACAAGGGCTCACCTTTCAGTGCGCCATAGCGTTTCATAGTAACTGTCATTGCGTGTTCCTTTCTGTGCTGCCAGCTAAGCAAAAGCCGTCCTGCGGTGGACGGCTTTTGCGATTATTCCTCAGCTGCCAACAAACCAGCCGTCAAACTGGCCGTCGCCTCGTAGACCTGATGATACAGCTGATAGTACCGGTCATAGCTGCGTACAGCCGCTGGGTCTGGTTCATAAGTCGCTGCCACCTGCACGAAATTTGCCGCGCAGGCCTTAAAATCGGCATACCAACCCAAGCCGACTGCCGCAATCATCGCCGCGCCTAGCCCTGGCCCTTGATTAGTGGCCAAACTGACAATCTTCAAGTTGAGAATATCGGCTTGGATCTGCAGCCACAGTGGGCTTTGCGCCCCGCCGCCAATCGTAATGGCCGAAGCAAACTGCCGTCCGCTGGCTTGGTATAGCCCCAGCAAATCGCGGAAAGAGAAGGTGATACCTTCCAGCACCGCCCGCACAAAATCCGCCCGGGTCTGGCGACTATCAATCCCGATGAAACTACCGCGGATTTTGGCATCCGCATAAGGCGTGCGCTCCCCGACCAGATATGGCGTGAACAGCAAGCCGTTCGCGCCAGGCTTCGAGGCCGCGGCGCTGGCCACTAGGCTGGTGAAATCCTCATCTGCGGCAAAGGTGTGCTTGAACCAATTCAAGCTGTGCCCCGCCGCCAAGGTGACGCCCATGGAGTAGTGCTGGCCTGGCACCACATGATCAAAGTAGTGCAGCTGCCCGTGGTAGGTCGTGGTGGGGTCCGGCTCAAAAGTCGAAACCACGCCAGAGGTCCCAATGCTTAGCATCAATTGGTCAGCGCTGAGCACCCCAGCCCCAACCGCTCCGCAGGCATTATCGGCGCCGCCAGCAAAGACCTTCACGGTTTGGGGCAAGCCCACCGCCGCTGCAAAGTCGGCGGTTAAGGTGCCGACACAAGCAGTGGCTTCTACCAGTGGCGGGCACATGCTAGCGGGAATGCCAAAGGTCTGCAAAATCGTCGTGGACCACTGCCGGGTGCTTTCGTCGAGCATCACCGTCCCTGCGGCATCGGAATAATCCAGTCCCACCTGCCCGGTCATGCGGTAGCGCACATAATCCTTGGGTAGCAGGAAAACTTTTGCAGCAGCGAAGTGCTCAGGCTCGTGCTTTTGGACCCACAGCAGCTTCGGTAAGGTGAAGCCTTCCAGCGCCCGGTTGCGGGTGATGGCGATAAAGTCATCGCCCATGGTCTGCTGAATCTGCTCGACTTCCGCCGTGGTGCGGGTATCATTCCACAAAATCGCTGGGCGCAGCGGCCGTATGGAAGCGGACAGCAGCACCAGCCCATGCATTTGGCCGGAAAAGCTTAATCCTGCCACCTGGCTAAAATCTACGCCAGACTGCTGGTGCAGCTTCTGCAAGGCCGTTTTCACCCCGCGAAACCAGTCTTCTGGCTCTTGCTCACTGAACCCAGGTTGCGGCTGCTGCAAGGGATAAGCGGCACTGGCGGTGGCGAGCGTTTCGCCATTTTGCGCCACTAACAGCACTTTGACGGCACTGGTGCCTAAATCCACACCAATCACTGTTGCCATATCGACCCTCCGTTACTTCAACGTCTGAATGATGTAATGATTGAGCGTGTCCTTGAGCTGTTCTAAGTGGCCGGAATGCGTCGCTGCAATCAAGTCACTTTGCGGCTTGTCGATGACGTCAGCTTCCAGGCTCTGGAAGGTCGCCGTGCCATTTTCAATCGTGGCGCCAATCCCAGATTCGTAGCTACTGTAACGGTCCGCAATCACATCTTCGAAGACATGATCATCAATCAGCTTTTGCGCCACCCGCAGGCCAGCGGCAAAGCTATCCATGCCGACAATATGCGAGTAGAACATATCTTCGGCTTCAAATGAGGAGCGCCGCGGCTTGGCATCGAAGTTCAAGCCGCCTTTGTGTGGGCCGCCGTTCTTCAAAACTTCGTACATGGCCAAGGTGGTTTCGTACAAATTAGATGGGAATTCGTCGATATCCCAGCCAATCAGCTCATCGCCTTGGTTGGCATCCAGCGAACCCAACAAACCGGCTTCGCGGGCAGTGCGGATTTCGTGCTGATAGGAATGCCCTGCCAAATTGGCATGGTTGCCTTCCAAATTCAGCTTGTAGGTGCCAGCCAGGCCATAAGTCTTCATGAAGTTAATGGTGGTGGCAGCGTCAAAATCATATTGATGCGTCATTGGTTCCTTCGGCTTGGGTTCCAGCAGTAGCTGACCATCAAAGCCGATTTCCTTGGCGTAATCCGCGGCCAAGTTGAAGAACTGGCCCAGGTGATCCTGTTCCCGCTTCATATCGGTGTTCAGCAGGGATTCGTAGCCTTCACGCCCGCCCCAGAACACATAGTTTGAAGCGCCAACGCGCTTAGCCGTTTCCAGGCCTTTCTTGACCTGCGCCGCAGCATAAGCAAACACATCTGCAAATGGTGAAGACGCGGCCCCAGCCACGAACCGCGGGTTGGTGAACATGTTGGCCGTGTTCCACAGCACCTTTTTGCCAGAAGTCTTCTGATAATCAGTAATCATATCCAAAATTTCATCGAGGTTCTTGTTGGTTTCCCGCAGCGTGTCCCCTTCTGGCGCAATGTCACGGTCATGGAAGCAGAAATAGTCCACGCCGAGCTTGTCGAAGAATTCAAACGCGGCTTCCACCCGCGCTTTGGCCAGGTCCATACCGGTGAATTCTGAATACGGCCGCTGCGCGGTGCCATCACCAAAAGGATCCACTAGCTGCTGGTCAAAGGTGTGCCAGAAGGCCACCGCAAACTTCAACTGGTCGCGCATCTTCTTGCCCCCGACGAGTTCATCTGGGTTGTAATACTGAAAGCCCAGGGCCGATTTCAGGCTGGTGGGGCCAAGGTACTTGATACTGTCCACATTCGGAAAATAACTTTGCTTATACATCAAAAAGCCTCCGTTTAGTTTGTTTATATAACTTACTAACTACGGGACAAAAGTACCACCAGCCGGGAGTGGCGTCAACCCTTTTTTGAGAGTGCTTGCAAGCTAAAAATGCAACTGGCGGCTGCCTAACCCCAGCACCTGATGCACAATCAACGTCGTGCCGCCAAGCGTAATCGCATGCTCACCGGCCTCGCCCAAAGTCAGCGGCACCGCATGCCCGGCCGCCGTCAGCGCCCGAGTGAGGTCAGTAAGTAAGTCAGGATTAGCCGCAATCAGTTGCGAATTAATGACGACAATTTTGGGATCGTAACTGGCCACCAAATTGTGAATCACCAACGTCAGGCGCATGACGAATTGGGCGAGCACCGCCTGCACTGCTGGGGTGGCTGTTTTGGTTAAGCTCGCGATTTCCTCGGCCTTGAGCGCATGACCGTAGACCGTAGCCAGCTGCGCCAGCACCGCATCTTCGGAGCAGAGGGTTTCAATTTTCACCAGCTGGCCTTGGTCGTTTGGTGCCAAGGCGCGGCCCACTTCGCCGGCGCCACCATTAGCGCCGCGGAACAGCTGGCCATCAATGACGACCCCGGCCCCGATGCCTTTGTGAATACTCAGCGCCACCAGATCCTGCTGGGCCGCGGCGAGTTCGGTAAAGTCCCGGGCATACAGTGCGGCCAGGTTGGCTTCGTTTTCAAGCACCACCGGCACCGCCAGGGCTTGCTCAAAATATGGCGCCAGCTCAATGCCATCCAGGGCCATAAACGGTGAATCCACCACCTGATTGTGATTGACGATGCCGTGCACACCAATGGCCACGCCTAATAAGCCGTGCAAGGTCTGCCCAGCGCTGGCTTCCTGAAAGGCCTGCACTTGCTGCACCATGAAAGCCAGCCGCTCGGCAATCGGCGCTCCTTCGCCCCAGAAATTCGCACTGTGGAGCACTTGCCCAGTTAAGGTGGTCACCATCATATCGGTGGCGTGAAAACCCAAGTCAAAGCTGATCACATAGCCATAATGGGGATTGAACCGATGCAGCGTGGGTTTGCGACCCCCAGCCTGGGAGCCTTCCCCGCTACCCACCACTTCAAGATAGCCCTCATCCAACAGCTGGCTAAAAATATCCGAAACCGTGACTTTGTTGAGCTTTAAGGCCTTGGCCACTTGGCTGCGGGCAATCGGGCCGTCATTGATGACCGCCTGGAGCACATTTTTCTCATTATTTTGGCGCACGCTATGCTTACTCATTCTCGCCATCTGCCGACTCCATTCAGCGTTCAGCCCGCATGAAGCGGTACTGAATCAATAATTCTGCCACGGCGAAACAGGCAAACAGGATGGCATAAAAGCCATGGTGGCGGTACCAAGCCACCACCGCTGCCACCACAAACAAGGCCGCTGCCGCCAAGCCCAACCAGTGGGCCCATTTGAGTTTCGTGGCCATGATCCGTTTTTCTTTCCGGTCAGGTTTCATGCGCTGCCTCCTACTTACGGTGGTGCTTCTTGACTGCCGACTTTTGCTTTAAGGCGGCGGTGATTTGCGCAACCACTTGCGGCCGCGGCAAGAACTGCGGTCGCTGGCCAGCCGTTTGCTGCAGTTGGGCCGTCGAATACTGCGGCGCCAGCTGATGCAAATCTTCAGCGGTCAACTGCCGCTGGTCGGCCAAGCCCCACATATCCTTGAGCGCCTGCGTGCGGACGCCTAAGGTGCGACTTTGCCACCACTGCGACCCAATCAGCCAGGCAAATAGTGCCACCCAAGCCACCAGCCGCACATGGGCGCCAAACACTAGCCGAATCAGCCAGAAAATCGCAAATGCCCCCACCGGCACCGCAATCACAAAAATCGTATTCCACTTTTTCAGACTCACATCATCACTCCCTATCGATTGTCTTTAGTATCGGCAATTTTCTGGTGGAAGGCAAGCCGGCCGTGGTTAAATACTTGGCGGCTTCCCGCGTGGCCAAGGCGCTTAGCTGATTTTGGTCAATAAATGCCGCCACCCAAGCCGAATCCGTTTTACTGTACTGCCGCAAAGCCCAACCAATCGCTTTTTGAATAAAAAATTCATCGGTTTCGCGGTCACGGGTAATAGCGGCAGTCAACAGTCTGCGGTCGGTGGCGTTTTTGCTCATCAGCTGCAAGGTGATCGCCACGCGCCGGTCCCAGAAATCAGCGCTTGATTCGAACCAGTCAAACACCGTTTGCTTAGTGCCAGGCTGGTGATCAACAAACGTCCCGTACACCTTACGCCAGGCATCGACGCTGTCCCACCAGGCCTTTTGCGTCACCAATGGCTTCATCGCCTGTAGCTCGGTCAGGGTCAGCCGCTTGACATTGCGCTGGGCTAAAGCAATCGCCACGTATTGATATTCGCGTTCGGGCCGCGCATAGAGCTCATGGATCCAGGCCAGTACCTCAGGCCAAGGCGTGGCTAAGCTTCGTTTCAGCAGGGGCGCTGCTTGCGCCGTTCGCGCCGGCGTTTTGACACCAAGGAAAACAAAGCGATTTTTCATATAGGCAGCCATGGGCGCTGCGTTTTGCGGCTCCCCAGCCAAAGTAAAAGCTAACGTCATCTTGCACCTGCTTTCTTCGTTAACCTTAGTATACCGGTGTGCGATAATACAAGCAGACGATTTTTGCGGAGGCAACTATGACCACTTTTTATTTGATTCGCCACGGCCAAACCTGGGCGAACACGCAATTCATCAAACAAGGCCTCATCGATGATGATCGTACCCACCTGACGCAAGCCGGCCGGCAGCAGGCCGCACGGTTAGCCGCAGCGTTTCCCATCGCCTTTGCGGATGTGCTTTACGTTAGTCCGCTGCAGCGCACCCGGGAAACGGCGAGCATTTTGAATGCCCACGCCCAGCTGCCGGTGCTTGAAGATCGACGGCTACTGGAGATTTCGTATGGCGCATGGGACGGCCAAAACAATCATGCGCTAGAGCGGCGATACCCCGCCTTGTACGATCACACGCTGCATGATGTGCTCCCTGCCTACAGCGAAGTTGCTCAAGGCAGTGAGCCTTTTGCCGCCGTGGTGGCCCGCATGGCGCAATTCATGACCGCCGTGACTGCCGCGCGGCCTGACCAGCAAGTCATCGTGGTCACCCACGGCTTCACGGTGAAAGCCGCGGCGCTGGCGGTGCTACAGCCCAAGAACCCGATGACGCTGCCCGAACCCGAGAACACCAGTGTGACCAAAATCACTCAGACACCTACCGGACAGCGGTACTTGTGGTATTACAATCGCACCGGCTTCTAAAAAGTGAGGCTGAGACAAAATGCGGTTTTAGCCCAGAGGACAAGCCAAACGACCTGTAAAACCGGCGAACTTAGCCGGTTTTGCAGGTCGTTTGGCTTATCCGGCCAGGGCGTCGCATTTTGGCTCGTACTGTACTGGAATAGTCGTGATGCGAACGTGACTCTAAATTATGGCTCGGTCGCGTTTTGGGTTAGTCGTTGGCGTTGAGCCACTGGTCGAGCACCGAGATAAATTCATCATGCTGATCAAGCAAGGCCAAATGCCGACTGTTGGCGAACAAATGCCACTTGGCGCCGGGGATATGGTCGTAAACGGTTTTGGCAATCAGCGGCGTGCACAGATCATCCGTGCCGTTGGTCACTAACACTGGCACATGGATCTTGTGCAGGTCAGCGGTGACTTCAAAGTCAGAAATCGTGCCATTTTCGGTGAATTCATTCGGGCCTTCAGTAATCAAGCTGGCGCGTTTGCCATTCGTTGGCCGGCGCAGTGGTTCTGGGGAATTTTCATCCGGATCATCCCAGCAGTAGCGCTCCATGTAGCGGTCGTTGGCCGCCAGGTACTTAGGGTTGGTGAAATCGCCGGTGCGCTCGGCTTCGGCAATCGCCTTCCGATCCTCATAGCTGAGATAGCTGATCAGGCGATGCTGCTCGGCAATCCACAACTTAATGGACGAAGGCGAACCATCGATCATCACGGACTTGATGCCTTGAGGATCCAGCGTGGTGAGATAGTACATCTCCAGCATCCCGCCCCAAGACTGGCCCAGCATGTGGACTTCATCTAAGTGCAAATATTCCCGCAGCGCCACCAGCTCTTCGCGCCAGGTTTCACGGACATAGACGCTTTCGTCTTCTGGCAGCGACGACTTCCCGCAGCCGACCTGATCATACATAATCAGCTGGCGGCCGGTTTTGGCATAGTCGTCCATCAATTCAAAATAGTTATGCGATGACCCCGGCCCGCCGTGAATCAGCAGCAGTGGCGCCTTACCTGGCGTGCGTTCGCCGACAATGCGGTAATAAGTCTGATAGCCGTGAAACGGCATGTAGCCTTCTTCAATTTTCATGCAATGGCCTTCTTTTTGGTTGATGGTTTTCATTATAGGCCTGGCGCCGGTGCCAAGCAAAAAGCGCAGGCTGTGAAGGTCGGCCATCTTTAGCCGGATGGATAGCCTATTGATTACCGTACTGTTTCTGCATCACAGCCATGGTCAAGCTCGTATCCTGGCCCAGCACACCGCCAGGTAAGCCGCTATAAACCGTGCCGTCCTTGGCCAAAATAATGCGGCCAAAGTGGCCAATCGACGGATCACCGTCTGGGCCATTGCTGTAGTTAAAGGAGACATCATATTGGGCATCCACGGTGACCAAGTCATCCGAGTCCACTGAACTAAACTCAGCCGACACATTGCTCTTAAGCTCATCTGGCGCCGCATCTGGCGCGGTCACCTGAGTCAGCGCCCAGTCGTAGAAGGCTTTGGCGCTGGGGAAAATCGCCGTCAAGGCGCGCTTTTTCGGCTCAATGCCTTTGGTGACATCAGCCCGCACCGTTTTGAGCTGCGCGGCGGAGACATCCTTGAGCACATTGCCGTGTTTAATCGTATCAAAGCCATGCTTCATGGTGTAATCACCATTGGCCGCCACGTCAAAGTCGGCCAGCTCCCGGGTCGACAGGCCGTAACCAGAAAGGTAAATGCCCCAGACTGACGCCTGATAGTGGTCGCCTTTAAACGCGCTGAGGCCATCATTGGTTTCGATATAGGCCGCATCCGCCGCCTTGCCATCCGAGTAGATGTAGAAAATGCGGCGCTGCAACTCCGTCAGCGAGATGCCCTTGATGTTGGTATTCGCAATGGCCTTTGCCACCGCAGCGGTTAAATCAGCCTGGCCCGCAGCCAGCTTGGGATAGGTCATCCCTTTGATGAAGGCTTGATAGGCGGTTAACGCCTCCAGGCCAACGCCAGCCTTGAGCTTGCCATCGGTCGCCACTTTAGCGGTAGCGGCAACGAGTGCCTCTCGTTCTTTCAGCTGGGCCGTGCAAGTCGTCAAAACGGACGTTAAGGTCTGCTTCAAAGTCTTGTTGCTGACATTTACCAGTTTCGTGGCCTTTTTGATTTTAGCCGCTGTGGCACTAGCTTTGATCACGGCCTCATCGTTTACCGATTTGCCTTTCAAGGCTTGCGGTTTCGTCAACCCATTGACCGCAACCGTCGCTTTGGTGGCTCGCGTCAAACGCTTTAACGCCTGGGTTCGCTTAGTGGCCGCAGCGTCGAATGACGTGATTTTTTTGGCCACCGCATGCGGGGCCTTATCTCTGTACGTATCGACGGTTTGGGTCAGGTTCGCGGCATTTTTGTTCAGTGCCGTCACCGCTTGGTTAGTCGTACTGGCGGTCACATAAACGTTCTTTTGCGCCCAGTGCTTGGTAATTTTAGTGTCTAGCTGCTGGCCTTGCTTCAGTGCCTTGGTTACTTGGGCATCGGCGTCGGCTTGGCGCTGATGGCCGCGGAACCAAAAGACCCCGATGATGATTAAAATGACGACCAGCAGACTGCCACCTGCTACCCACCAGGTTTTGGCCTTGTTCAATTTCATGTTTACTTCCTCCCAATCTAGGTTCAGGTTTTATTAAACCATACCGTTGATTAAAAAAGAGTGGGCTTTTGTGTATAAAAGCGGCAATTAAATAATGTTAATCACGATTTTGCTTTTGCGAGGGTACGACAATAAGTGCTGGCCAGATTATGCTATAAGCCTATTCGAATTGTATCCGCTTACTAGAAGCGTATGCTTTGCGCTATAATTAAAAAGTCAGCCGCCTACTTGGGCCTTTTTCCCTAGTGAACAGCCTGAAGCGAGCGACAATACTTGACTAAAAACGCACGATGAAAGGAGTTTTTCCATGGCATTTGACGATAATTTTCTCTGGGGCGGCGCCACTGCCGCCAACCAATACGAAGGTGGCTACCTTGAAGGCGGTAAAGGCCTGAGCACCGCGGACGTCATGACCAATGGCGCCGTGGCCCAGCCGCGCCGCGTCACCTGGAAGAATCCCACCACCGGCGAAACCGGATCCACCCCATTTGGCTTTGGTGACAGCTATCGCCAAGTCCCAGAAGGTGCTGAACCGGCCGTGCTTGATGACGAATACTATCCAAGCCACACTGCCACCGACTTCTATCACCACTACAAGGAAGACATCAAGCTGATGGGCGAAATGGGCTTCAAAGTCTTCCGCCTGAGCATGAACTGGGCCCGCATTTTCCCAAATGGGGACGATGCGCAGCCAAATGAAGCAGGCCTGCAGTTCTACGATAACGTCTTCGATGAATGCAAAAAGTACAACATCGAGCCCCTGGTCACCTTGTCCCACTATGAAACCCCGCTGCACCTGGCGATCAAGTACAACGGCTGGGCCGACCGCAAGCTGATCGACCTGTTCGTGAAGTACGCCACCACGGTCATCAAGCGCTACAAAGGTAAGGTGCACTACTACCTCACCTTCAACGAAATCAACATGATGGAAATGAGCGGCTACATGGGCGGCGGCATTATCAACGCCACTGAACAAACTAAAGCCCAAGGCGCCCATAACCAGTTCGTCGCTAGCGCCCTCTCCGTGCGGGCCGCACATAAAATCGACCCGAGCGTGCAAGTCGGCCAGATGTTGGCCTATGGTCCCCTTTACGCCCTAACCGCTGATCCGAACGACCAACTCAAGGCGCAAGTGGATATGCAAAATACGTACTTCTACGCCGACGTACAAACCGGCGGCCACTACCCGGCTTACCGCATCAAAAAGTATGAACGCGACGGCATCAAGCTGGATGATACCCCAGAAGATTACGAGCTTTTGGCCCACTACCCAGCCGACTTCTTGAGCTTCTCCTGTTATGGCTCCAGCACCGTCACCACCCATGACGTCGACGGCAAAGACGGTGGTAATTTCGTCACCGGCGTCAAGAACCCCTACCTGAAGACCAACGCTTGGGGCTGGGCCACCGATCCGCAGATCTTGCGCATCGCGCTGAACAACCTCCACGACCGCTACCACAAGCCGCTTTGGATTGTCGAAAACGGCATTGGCTGGGCCGACGAAATCACCGCCGACCACAAAATTCACGATGATTACCGCATCGAATACCTGCAGCAGAACCTGGCCTCCATGCGCGACGCCGTCACCATCGACGGGGTCGACCTGATGGGCTACACCATGTGGGGCTGCATTGACCTGGTCTCCGCTGGGACCGGCGAAATGCGCAAACGGTACGGCTTCGTCTATGTCGACCGCGATGACAAAGGCGAAGGCACCCTGAACCGGTACCCGAAGGACTCGTTCTACTGGTACAAGAAGGTCATTGCCAATAATGGCGAGGACCTGAGCAACTAAGCATTCTACTGAAGCGAGCGTCCGTTCTTTTGAGCGGACGCTTTTTGTCGTTGAAGTTTGATTTGAATCACATACAAATCAGTAACTAAACGGAATAATAGTTTTAAGCATTTCGTTGAACGCGACTCGTTTTGACGGGAAAGGTGTAGTTAGATTTCAGCTTCGTTTTGGGTGACTTGATACGCTCAATCACCAGTTCCACCATCAACTCAGCCATTTCCTTCAAAGGTTGTTGCACAGTCAACAATGTCGGGAAAAATGTACGAACAAAGGTGGATCCATCGTATCCAGTGATCACTGGCCGATAATCCATGGCATCCGCACACGTCTTGACCAAGATTGCGGTGACATCATCCGTACAACAAATGGCGTCATATTCACGGCTGACAATCAACTGCCCCACCAACATCTTCTTTAATGCCAAAGAGCTCTCAAACTCGAGAGAAGACGTTGTCACTTCGGTCCCAGATTGATTAAAGATAGAAAGCATCCCCGTCACGCGATCATTGATCGGGTAAAAGTCTTCCTTACTGCCGGAAAGAATCAACACATTCTTTGCCCCCTGGGCGATGATTTTTCTTGCAATTGCCTTGCCGCCAGCCAGGTTGTCACTTTTAACAGTCGGAATCTCTTTGGAAATCTGACGGTCAAAAGACACAATCGGATAATTGGCATTACCGTGAGCAATCATAAAATCCGAATGCGAGCCAGTGATGATGCCATCGACCTGATTGCTTTTCAGAAGCTTGAAGTACTCTTCCTCTTTCGTTGAGTTGTTCTTGCTGGTACATAAGAGCGTTTGAAAATGTCTAGTACTCAGTTCATCTTCAAGCCTTTCAAATAACTCTGAATAAAGCAGATTGTCTAAGGAGGGCAAGATGACCCCAATCGTGTTTGACGGTTTGCCTTGAAGGCTTCTGGCGGCAGTATTTGGTTGATAATTTAGTCTTCTCATCGCCTCTTTCACTTTGCTAATTGCCTCAGGACTCAAGTAGCCTTTATTGTTTATCACTCGAGAAACGGTCGCCACTGACACCTCTGCCTCACGAGCCACATCACGTATTGTCACTGCCATTCGGATCAAGCCTCCCATAGATGTATCAAATTCGCTACAATCATCCCATTTTAGCCTGAAAAATCAAGGGACTATCACAAAAAATATGTAACAACATGTAACCGATTGCCATTTTTGTAAGCTCTTTCTATGATTAAGACGCTTGCAAGCAGTAACACTATGATGAGGAGTGGCTCTATGACCGTACCAAACAAAGTGATGTTAATTACCTATGGCGATAGCATGGGTAAAAATCTGCATCAACTCAATCAAATTCTAAACACCTATTTTTCTGGGGCCATCGGTGGAATCCATATTTTGCCCTTTTTCCCTTCTTCTGGAGACCGAGGCTTCTCTCCCTTGAATTACACCACCGTGGATTCCAAGCTCGGCGACTGGCAAGATATTGATGACCTAGCCACAAATTATTATCTGATGGCCGATATCATGATTAATCACCTCTCCAAGCAATCCACAGAATTTCAGGATTACATTAAGCGCCACAATCAATCAGACTATGCTGGCATGTTTCTGAATTGGGATCATTTCTGGCCAGCAGGTCGGCCGACCCAAGCTGATATTGATCTGATATACAAGCGCAAGGACAAAGCGCCATACCAAGAAATTAGCTTCGCAGATGGCACAATTTCAAAAGTCTGGAATACCTTCGGTGAAGAACAAATTGACCTTGACGTTAAGAACATCAAGGCACAGTCACTCTTCACAACAGCAATGGCCACTTTTGCTCAACATCACATCAATGTCGTTCGCTTGGACGCTTTTGCATATGCAGTAAAAAGATTGAACTCAACCGATTTCTTTGTAGAACCAGAGATTTGGCAACTGCTTGAGCAGATTACCGGAAAGGCCAAGGAGCATCAACTTGAGGTACTACCTGAAATCCATGAGCACTATTCTTTAAACCGTAAAGTTAGTCAGCACGGATACTTCACTTACGATTTCGCCCTACCGATGCTAATCCTATATTTTCTGTATTCTAAAGACAGCCAGCCCCTCCTGAGGTGGCTACAAGCGAGCCCAATGAAACAATTTACCACCCTCGATACCCATGATGGTCTGGGCGTGGTAGATGTCCAAGGACTTCTTTCCCCCGAGCAACTCGATTTTACGACACATCAACTTTATGAAAATGGCAGCAACGAAAAACGGGTGTACTCTGGACCTGAATACCAAAACCTAGATGTGTACCAAATTAACACCACCTATTTCTCGGCCGTTGGGGAGCGAGAGGATTGGTATTTATTGGCTCGTGCCATCCAGATATTTGCCCCTGGCATCCCACAGATCTACTATGTGGGGTTGCTAGCCGGAAAGAATGACTTGGATTTACTGGAAAAAACAAAAGAGGGACGCAATATCAACCGCCATTATTATGACGAAAGCGAAATTGCGAACGCAGTCAAACTACCCGTTGTCGCAAAGCTGCTACACTTGCTCCGCATCCGTAACTCGAACCGTGCTTTCGATCTTGATGGTAGGTTTGTTTCTCATAATACACAGGATGGATTTGTCCTTATTCGTGAATCTGCTTCTTCAGAACACAACGCCAAGCTGGAAATCAATAGCACAACGCGCCAATTTCAAATCTATATCGATGGCTTGGCAGTCAATCTTTGACTAATTAATTGAGGTGAATATTTTGGATAGTTTAACTAATAAGCTTCAAGAGAAGCTAATACCTTTTGCTCGAAAGCTCGACACAAATCGCTATCTAACTGCAATCAAGTCTGGCTTTTTAGCCTCGATGCCACTACTGATTATTGGATCAGTTTTTCTACTTTTTGAAAATATTCCTTGGGCACCATATACAAACTTCATGGTTTCTGTTTTGGGGAAAAACTGGGCTCAATATTTCAGCATTCCCTTCGAGAGTACTTTTGATATTATGACCCTGTTCGTTATCATTGGGATGGCGAAGTCTTTGGGTGATTATTACAAGATTAACGCCATTGCGTCCATCACAATCTCTTTGGCGACTTACTTAGTGGTTACACCCGATTTAACAACAAAAGCCGGCCTTCTAGGAATTCCAAAATCCAGCTTGGGCTCCGCTGGACTCTTTCTTGCCATGGTAACGGTGATTGGTGCAATTGAGGTATATCGATTGGTTGCCGCTAAAGGTTGGACCATCAAGATGCCTGATTCAGTACCACTTAATGTCGCTGAATCCTTTTCATCCTTAATCCCTGGCCTAATTGTTATTTTGTTGGCCTACGTCGTTCGGCTCGGCTTTCAATTTACTGACTATGGCTCAGCACAGAGCTTTATTTACAAGATTCTTCAAATTCCGTTACTTGCTTTGGGCAGCACGTTACCTGCTCAGTTAGTTGCGCAGTTGTTCGAAAGTGTACTTTGGTCAATTGGTATTCATGGGGGCAATGTCGTGGGGTCCGTCATGGATCCCATCCGGATGACCCTCATGGCACAAAATGCTCATGCCTTCTCGATTGGCGCTGCTCTACCAAACATCATCCAATACCAGTTTGGGGCCCTATTCATCTCCATCGGCGGTTCAGGGACAACCATCGGCTTGGCCATTGCTGGGTTCTTCTTTATGAAGTCACGGCAATACAAAGCTATCAGTCGTGTCGCGTTCGTGCCTGCGCTGTTTAACATCAGTGAGCCCATTATCTTTGGTTTTCCAATTATCTTGAACCCTATTCTGATCATCCCGTTCATCATCACACCTCTCCTGATGACCGTATTAACCTACTTTGTCATGGCTACAGGTATCGTTCCACCAGCAAGTGGAGTTAACATTCCTTGGACAACTCCTGCCATCATCTCAGGCTTTCTTGTGTCCGGCTGGCGCGGGGCAGTATGGCAGGCGATTGAAATCGCACTGAGTACAGCTATATACTATCCATTCTTGCATGTTCTAGATGTCCGGGCACTTCAAAAAGAACAAGAAGACAGCGCAAGCGTCAACGTTGAGAACTCGGCTGCCACTGAAGGAGAATAGAATTTTGAGTACATTTCCAAAGAATTTTCTCTGGGGTGGCGCTTCTTCTGCCAACCAATCAGAAGGTGCCTTTGACCTGGATGGTAAAGGCCTCTCAACCGCCGACGTCGTTCCCAGATTTGAGCCAGACGTCCGTCGTAACTACCCACATCCCTTCGAAGTCACGCGCGCTGATGCCATGATGAATGCTGACGATATCAAGTCGAATTTTCCTAAACGGCGAGGGACTGATTTCTATCATCACTACAAAGAAGACATTAAGTTGATGGCAGGGATGGGGTTCAAAGCTTTCAGATTTTCCATTGCTTGGTCACGGATTTTTCCCCAAGGCGACGAGGAACATGCAAACGAAAAAGGGCTGCAATTCTACGAGCAAGTGATTGACGAATGCCTAGAGTACGGAATTGAACCTGTCGTAACCCTATCGCACTATGAGATGCCATTGAATCTGGCACTCAAATATAACGGCTGGCAGGATCGTCGCTTGATTTTATATTTCACACGCTACGCCAAAACCGTAATCTCCCGTTTTAAGGGCAAAGTAAAATATTGGCTGACGTTCAATGAAATAAACGGCGTGCCAATGACCCCTTATACTGGCGGTGGGGCTTTTGCCGAAACCGCAGATATCCTCAAAGTTGGCTATCAGGCGGCTCATCATCAATTTCTTGCCGCGGCCCATGTTAAAGCCTTGGTACAGAAGATTGACCCCACTGCACAAGTCGGTTGCATGATCGCCAAAATGGTCGTCTATCCAGAAACTAATGACCCTGCCGACATACTCGAAGCACAAGTCCAGAATGAGCTCAATAATTTTTTTGCAGCGGTTCAAGTTAGAGGCAGATACCCAGCTTACATGAGGCGTTACTTTCAAAAACACCAAGTCAAGATACTCACGCAGCCTGATGACGCCGCTTATCTACGCGCACACACGGCCGATTTTATCGGAATCAGTTACTACATGAGCTATACCGTAAGTGCAAGCAACAAGGCTGAGAATATCGGCGGTAACCTGAGGGCTGCTATACGTAATCCTCACTTAAAGAAATCCGAATGGGGTTGGGAAATTGATCCGCAGGGCTTGTTGTGGGGATTAAAAGATCTTTATGATCAGTTTGAAGTGCCTATTTTCATCGTTGAAAACGGGCTAGGCGCAAACGACGTGTTAACACCGACGCATGAAATACACGACAATTACCGAATTGAATATCTAAGCGCCCATTTGAAAGCTGTGGCAGCAGCGATTGAGGAAGGCGTTCAGGTAATAGGCTACACGGCTTGGAGTGCCATTGATTTGGTCAGTATGTCTGGATCGGATATGTCAAAGCGTTACGGATTTGTCTACGTTGATGCTAACGACTATGGCGTTGGCACTTACAACCGCTACCCTAAAGACAGTTTCTACTGGTATCAAAATGTGATCAAATCAAATGGTGCGAATTTATAGCCAGTAATCTGGCTAGCCAGCTAAAAATTGACCCTTCCATTTCATGATGGAAGGGCCGTTTGCTTTACATTATTTTTCCGTCGCAACAATCCGCGCCACGAATTCATCTGACGCACCGCGGAGCAGCACGCTATTGTAAGTCTCAAAATACAGGCCAAAATCCTCTTGATTCACCGAATAACCCCGATAGTCATTGGCTAAGGTCACCAGTAGCGTTGGTTTTGCATCCGCATGCCGAATGCGTGCGCCAAGCGTGTGCACCAGTTCGCCTGGATAAGTCACAATGCGAAATGCCCCACAATCTAAAATCGTACTATGCGTCTCAAAATGGGTATGGCCGAAGTCACGAATATGCTGATAGGTACTCAAGAAGCCTTTTAGCTCATCCCGTCTGGCTCCCGTCGCCGCTTGCGTTTCATTGGTTATTTTCGTCCACAAAGCCTGGGCATCCGGATTAGTCACCGGATTATAGTCGCTAGTCAACGTCACCTGCTTGCATTTCAAGTGGTCGAGCGTAACCGGTTTATCCGTTGCAGTAATTAAACCGGCGACGAGTTGCTCACTTTTTTGCGTTACCTCAGCAAAGGTGCTTTCGCGGCGCGTGTAGCGCGTGCTGGTGTTCCCACAATCCGTTAACATCACCACTGGTCGAATGCCAAAGCGTTGCTGATAGGCCCGCCGCACCCCACCGACCAAATCGGCGGATAACTGGGTATTTTTGACGTTCATAATAGTCGGATGCGTCCCTAGCAGGAGCAAAGCGCCAAGCAACTTATCTTCATCATCTAACGCAACCAGTTGTGCCAGTTGGCGATTGTAAGGCATCGTCGCCTGATCCCGGTTAGCATAGATGCCATCAGGAACCGTCGCGGCCCGCAATACCAAGCGCCCTGGATGAGCGTTCTGGATGGCATTGGCCACGGCCTTCAACGTCTGCGTATCAATCTGCCGCCAATAAGTTTCATCGATGTCCGGATAGTCGAGTAGCAGATCCGTTACCGTGGGTCCTGAATGCGTGTGAATGGCGGCAATCACGACCTGCTCCGCCGGTACCTGCCATTGCGCGGTGACTTGCCGTTTAATGCGATCAGCGCGATAGCCCGGCACAGCCACAATATCAAGGGCAATGAAAAGTAGTTGCGTCTCCCCATTCGCCAGATAAAACACCGATGTGGTCAAATGATCATGTCGTCCTGTGGAGCGGCGGCTTTCGTAGCCTTCCATCTCACACCCGATTTGCGGGTCAATCAACTGGTTGTCTGTTCCAATAAGCATTGCCGTGCCTCCTTAACCTAAACCCAGCTTAGCACTTTTGACGAAAAATATCACTTATAAACTTTTTCTTGATATTTATATCATCGATGCTATACTGACGTTGTAATGGTTTTCATTTTTCGTTAGGAGGCATTATGATGAAAAAAATGAATCGCTTCTTCAATCATTTCCAAGAATTCATGGAAGCGAAGATTGTGCCTGTGGCCAATCGAATTTCCAACCAGCGCCATCTTGCGGCGTTGCGTGATGGTTTAACCAACTTGGTGCCATTTACCATCATTGGTGGTATCGCGTTGATGATTGCGAACCCGCCAGTCAACACCGACTTGGTCAAGCCCACCAACTTCTTCAATAATTTTCTTTTGGCCTGGATGCACTGGGCGCAAGGCAATTATGATATTTTGACCGTTCCCTTTAATCTCTCAATCGGGATTATCTCAGTTTATGTGGTCTTAGGGGTTTCATATCAACTCGCCAAGTCCTATAAAATGGCGGCTTTTCCTAATTCCCTGGTGGCGTTGATGACGTTCTTTGCCGTCGTTGCCGCACCCAAGACCGTCAATAAAGTGCTTCAAATCGACACGACATTATTAGGTTCTAATTCCATGTTCGCCGCCATTATCATTGCGCTACTCGTCATTGAAATTAACCGGTTCCTCATCGATCACAAGATTGCCATTCGGATGCCGAGTCAAGTCCCTCAAGCCGTGGCCGCACCATTCGAAGTGCTGCTACCACTGATTGCCAACCTGCTGATTTTCGGCGGCATCAACGGCCTGCTGGGTCACTTCAACACCAACATCGGCACCTTTATCTTCGCGATTTTCCAGCCATTGATGCACGCAGGGGCATCACTGATTTCCATGATGATTCTGGTCGAAGTTGCCCTGATCTTCTGGTTCTTCGGGATTCATGGTGACAACATGATTTCGGCGGTTACGACGCCAATCTGGACCGCCGGCTTGGTTGAAAACCTGCAGGAATACGCCCAGCACAAGCCACTGACCAACATCTTCGTTGGGAACTTCACCTTCATCTTCGGTGAAGCCGCAGTGTACATCGCCATTTTGGTCAGCATGTTAGTCTTCGCCAAGTCTCCACAGCTGAAGTCCCTGTCACGGCTGGCTTGGCCAGCAACGCTGTTCAATATCAACGAACCGCAAGTCTTCGGGATTCCAACCGTGATGAACCTCTTCACCTTCATCCCTAGCTTCATCTGCTTACTGATTGATATGCCAATTGCCTACTTCGCCACCACACTTGGATTTATGGGTAAAACCGCGATGAGTGTGCCGTGGACTTTGCCCGCACCACTCTATGCGTTGATTTCAACGCTTGATTGGCATTCACTAATTGTCTGGTTCCTGATCTTCGCGATTGATTTCGTGATTGTGGCACCATTCATGATTGCTTATGATCGGCAGCTCTCAATCAAAGATGAGCAAGGGGAACCCGCAGCCGAATAAGCGCAATTCGAAAACTAAGGAAACGTCTGCTTGCACGTTGCAACAGGCGTTTTCGTGCTACTATGTAAGTATCAAAAACGAAGGATGGTTTGATATGGACCTGGAGGAACGCATTGGGATTTATTACACGACCCTAACCAAAACTGAACGCCGCGTCTACCAGGCCATCCTGGCCAACCCTGCCGCGTCTGCAGAAAGCTCGATTCAAGATGCCGCCAAGCAATACAATGTCTCAGTCGCCTCCATTCAACGGTTTGTTAAAAAGGTGGGCTACAAAGGGTATCCTGAATTCAAACTCGATGTTGCCAAGCTCCTGGCGGCGCCAGCGCCTGAAGCTGCACAGTCGACGCGACTTCAGCGTATCATGGCCGGCTACACCAGAACTTTCCAAATTCTCGCGCAGATGGATCTGGAACAACCGTTAAAGCGCCTCGTTGCGGCCATTCATGACCACGCCAGCGTCAAAGCCATTGGGATTGGGAACTCGGGGCTTTCAGCAGAGCAGCTAGTCTATTCCATGTATTCAGAGGACCGATTCATTGAACCAGTCACCGACCAAATTCGGGTCGACTACCTCACGCACGCGTTAACCAAAGATGACCTGCTGATTATTTTCTCCATCACCGCTTCCGTTCATTCTTATCAAGCACTGCTCACTAAGGCTAAGCGCCTACACACCCCGGTTTTTCTCATCACCATGAATCAAGAAACACCATTACTGAAATTAGCACCGGAAACCATTATCTTGCCTTCTACGCATATCACCGAAGTCGACAACACGCCGCATCAAATTGATAATCGGACGATTTTGTACAGTTTTGCGGAAGTTATTTCGTATTACTACGCGACAAGCGAATAAGCTCAGTGCAAAGAACTGGCCCCGTTAACAACGAGTTAACGGGGCCGGTTCTTGCGCTCCTGACTGATTATTTGCATTCATGGGTTCTCAGTTAACGTCTGTTTTAGTAACGAATAACTTCGATAAACGAGCATTCCATTTTTTGTGTAGAATCTTTGGGCGTCTCCATCGGTCCACAAAAAGTATACGTGATAGATATGTTGCTTTACCATTGTGGCCAACATGGTATGAAAAAGGACATAACCTAGGTGCTGCCGGCGCATATCGCTTCTGACGCCAAAGGGTCCAAACCGACCAGCGCTACCATCAATCGCCCGCTGACAGTAACCAATAATTTCATCGTGTTGATTAACCGCAACGATGATGGTCCTTGACGCCAGGCCACTTTTTATCGCCTGACGCACATTGACTTGCCAATCTGGGGAAAAGTCTTTGCTCAGCAACATTAACAACGAATAGGTATCACTCAGTTGGAATGGCCTAATTTTAATCCCCAAGGCTTCGACTTGGTTTAATACTTGGTCGAAATTGACTGGCCGGTGATAATTCACTAAGGTGCGCTGCATCGACACGGCATCACCGTTCTTCACAAAACCTAACTTCTGAAAGAATGGCAACGCGTTCGGGTAGGCGACTGTATCCACGCCTGGAAAGAGATAACTTACAGGGTACGCCGCGAGGGTAATCTGCTGAACACCTTCACCAACAAAAAGCTGCTGAATACGAGTCACCAGACTCGCTCCCCGCCTTTGATGCTGTACTTGCGGCAAAACGCCCATCGCGATCAGCCACCCTTGCCGTGCTGCCTGGTCGGCTGTTGCCCAGAGAAAACCGACCACCTGGCGGCCGTCAAGCATTAAAAGAAAATGCTGTGCATCGAACTTTGAATCCAGTAAGATTCGGTTCGTGAAGCCGGCAAGATCGATTGGATCAGCCGCCAAGGTTTGATTCCAGACCCGAATCGTGGCATCAAGATACTGGGACGAAAAAGTTGTGATTACCATTGTTTCCTCCCCTAATCGTTTCTGAAGCCGCTGAAACGACACTAAAATTCAGAGATAAAGTGTGCAATTTGCTTCCCACCTGTCAATGCAATCAGGTCATGTACGCAACGATTCTGAGTTGCGTCAAACAACTTATCCAGTTGAGCAGTGGTCAGAAAGCTTAGAAAAATCGCGGCCAACGTTTGCGGCGAGACGAGTTCCTGCGTTACTTCTGTGGTGTAATCGACCCCCTGAGCACTCAAAGTATAGGTGCCAGAATTCCAAGGCGCGGGCTCGTCTTTCACACTAAACTGAATGCTCTGTTGGATTGGAAAAGCACTTAACCAGAATTGAAAGAAGACTGGTATATCAACAATTCTCGCCATCGTGTCCTGGTAAATATGCTGTTCAATTCGCGGATCATCGAAGTCAAAGCTAAGCGCCTTGGCGGTCGTTGACATTCCAACGATTTTAAACACGTTAGATTGATGGGCAGCAAGAAAGCCTAGCAACTGTTGCCGCCAATGATTTTCAGCGGCAATCAAATCAACCACTTCAATCGTCGTATCCACCTTGCGATAGCTCAAATAAGCAACCACCGATGAGTGAAGGTACAGCAGGGCATAATTCAAGTCTGGATACTGGGCCGCTTGCCGCTGCCACCATGGGGCATCCCGAAATGGCATACCGTGAGTTTGATGAACCTCTTGCGTGTACAGCGCTTGGATCCTATCAATCTGATCACCTGTCAATTCTGCCGGTTGCTTCCTCGCTACAGTATAAACGCGATCGATGGGAAAATTCGGATAGCGTTCCACAGGTATTTCGTAATGAAGGCGCTGAGTATACAGCTCGTACCCAAATTGCCGGTAAAATGAAGGCGCAAATGGCTGCAACATCGCCACGACTTGCCCAAGCCGATGTGCCTCCATTAAGCTTTGGCGGACCAATTGGGTGGCAATTCCACGTCCGCGTGCTTCGGGGTAGACGCCAACATGGTTAATACCCACGGCTTTTAACGACTGGCCATAAAAATTCACAGTAAGAGGCAGATTAATCAATTGGCCTTTTAGTTCATCATCGTCAAACGCCCCGATTCCTTGGCCCATGTTGAGCAGGCACCGGTAGTCCTTGGCCTTCTGCGCCGTGTATTGTGAATGAAAAACATATTTTCGAAGTTCAATCGATTGATCAACATCAGATTGGGTTTGAAAGCCGCGAACTTGCATGTTTTCGCTCCCTCCTTAATTCTTAAACTGTGACTTATAGTTTTTAGCTAAGCGCTTAGAAGCGGTAATGGCAGCAAAACTGCGATCAAAGTCCCGACTGAAGTAGAGATATAAAATGACGTCAATGACGAAAAACTGGCCTGTAATGGAGTTCGTCGCCCCCACACGAACATCTGGCTCCATCGGTTTAATGGTTTTCAGTGAAACATCACCTAATTTAGCCAAGTGGTTCTGGCCGAACATCGTCAAGGTAATCAAAAACAATCCGCTCTCTTTAGCATAATTCGCTACGTATAAGATTTCCGGCGTCTCACCTGAATTTGAAACGAGCCACAGCGTATCGTCTTTGGTGGCGTTGCTTAACTCCGTCAAAAACACATTGACATCACGGCCGACCACGACGCGCAAGCCGATTCTGGCCCATTTTTGCCGAATATTTTCTGCCGCCAAAGAAGACGCGCCGACCCCAAAGACATAAAGCGTATTAGTTTGTTTGAGGCGGTTCACTGCTTTGTTGCAGTCATCTGGCTTCAGTAAGCTCTTGGTCTGCTCAATATTTTTGGTCTCATTTTCAGCCAACTTGTCGCGAATCGAGCCAAAGGATTCATTGGCTTTGATATCAAGCTGCTTCTCGTCATCTTCTTTACCCTCAACGAGGTCCATCGAGAGCATAATTTTCATTGCAGTGAAGGAATCAATATCAAGTTTCTTCACCATTCTGACCACTGTCGCAGAACTCGCGCCTGCCAGCTTTGCAAGTTGATCGACGCTATAGTTAACCGTTTCTTCCGGGTGTTCTAACACATATTGCGCAACCTTTGACTCTGCGGCAGTCAGATCATCTTGGCTGATACGAACTCGATTCTGAAAATTCATCTTGATTCCCCCTTAGAGAAGAAAAAAGTTCTGATAAACCTGTTATCAAAACTTTTCCCCGATTTGTTTTTTTAATGCGGATGATTTTTGCTCAAGGCCTGCATCTTTCGCACGCGATTGGCCAACCAGCCTTTGCCTTCTCCCGCCATAAAGAGTTTATAGTTTCTAGTCGCTGCCATGAAGAAGACGATGCAGCCAAACAGGAAAACGACTTGAAAGGCAATCAGGGCAATTCGATTATTCGTGATGGCCTGCCCCACAATGAGCAAGATAAAGCTGGCAAACCCAACGAGCGTCCCGTAGATCCGGTGGCCACTTTGATAAACCCAACTCACCAGCGCTAGCGCAGCGGTGAAGAGCACCGCCAGTACTAAAAACATCATAACCGCATAACCCATCAGTATCATCCTCTCAGTAACGGTAATAAGCGCGGCTTTCCTGCCAGAATCTGTGGTCAGTTTCCCCACTTAACTCAATGCCAGCGTTAACATCCGCAATTGTTCGCAGCTGGTAGCCTGCTAAATATTCGATAAACCGATGCTTCGTACCAATTGCAGGCGAAACCAGATCCATGGTGAACCGATCTGGCCAAAGTGTCATCATGGCTTTCAACACATTATACCCTAATGTAAGCGGATTAAATGCATTATCCATGATGTGCACTTGCACACCTTGGCAAATCGCATGTGCGTGCTTGGAGGCTAGCGGTTCAAACCAGACTGGTTGAAACCGAAGATGGTCGTCCTGCGCTGCAGTTTCAGTCAAGCAATTCGCCAGTTGATTCGCATCGATCCAAGGAGCGCCAAATTGTTCGAACGGTTTCACCGTGCCGCGACCCTCAGAAACATTCGTGCCTTCCAGTAAACACAGTCCTGGATATAACCGCAACGCATCCAAAGTGGCCAGATTAGGCGAAGGGGCAACCCACGGCAGACCATTATCTAACAAGTTTCGACTAGCATCCCAGCCCCGCATTCTTGCGACGGTTAATTGCAACCGCGGTGTGAACTGATCTTTAATCCATGCCGCCAACTCGCCAATGGTTAGCTCATAGCGATTCGGTAAGGGCAGCAGGCCCACGAATGAGAAATAATCATGAGTCATCGCTTGTCCCACCGGCCGCTGCCGCCCTAATGGTAAAGGCCGGTCAAAAACCAACACTGGCATGTTCGCCTGCGCTGCGGCTTGCATCGACTCTAGCAAGGTGTAGATATACGTGTAGTAACGGACACCGATATCTTGGATATCAAAGGCCAACACATCGATGTCAGTGAGATCATCCCCTGCAGGTGCGCGATGGCTACCGTAAAGGCTGACAACTTCAAGGTTAAGTGCATTATCGAAGTAGCTCTCCACACTTTCGCCTGCACCGGCAATTCCGTGAAGACCATGTTCCGGTGTAAATAGCTTAGTGACACCAGCGCTAACTTCGTTCAATACCTGGTAGGTTGGCTTAAACGTCGCCGTTAACCCGCTGAAGTTTGTCACTAACCCAACGCGTTTGCCCGCAAGTAACGCCGCGTATTCGTCAACGGCTTCGTTGCCTAGCTCCATCGTCATCAGCCGATCCTGAACATTTTTTCCGCCACTTCAGGCATATCTTCTTCATCGATGCGCTCCACAGAAAAGAACTGATTGCCCTTGGCCATTTTGGCCTTGAATTGCTCAATTTTCTTCTGATCGCCTTGAATTTCGACCACGATAGTACCCTCAGGCCCTCTTGAGGAGACACCAGTTAAGCCTAATGGCATCGCATAGCGTTGGGCCACATACTTTACGCCTCCCTCAGAAAGATTGCCGTGAATCGTTAATTTTTTACGCATCGATCTAAACCTCCTAAAAACTATGCTGTCGCGGTCGTACCAGCTGCTTCAGCGTCTTCTTCCGCTTTTTCTTCACGTTCTTGCTTCAACAACTGTTTATCATACATCATTGTGAATGGATAGTAGATAGCCAGGTAAATGGCAAAGTTGAGGAGCATGAGTACAACGGCCCGTACATCGGCCTGGGTAATCATGTAACCCATAATCGGGAATGGTACCGTGAATGGCGCAAGCATTGAAGTCTTATTCACGAGATCAAAGTACATCGCAAAGTAAGTAATCGTGGAAGTGATGAATGGTCCAACAATAAATGGAATGGCCAGCAATGGGTTCAAAACAACAGGCGCACCGAAAATAATAGGTTCGTTAATATTGAAGACCCCAGGGATAAAGGCCAATTTACCGATTTGCTTTAAGTAAGCTGACTTAGCAAACAACATGGCAATCAAGCAAAGTGCTAACGTACCACCTGAACCGCCGATCCAAACGAAGGTGTAGAAACCTTCAGTCGCGATGTTAGCAGCAGCATGCCCGGCAGCGACAGCATCAGCATTTTGCTGCCAAAGAATCAGCCAGAATGGCCGCACCAGATTACCGATAATCGAATCGCCATGAATACCGGTTGCCCACAGTAGGGTAATCAGAAGTGGTGGTAATACAAGGCCAAAGTATGAGTTCATGCCGACATCAACAATTGGCTTGAAGAGTGTCATCAGCGCACTGTTAATGTTGAAGTGAAGCACACCCGAAATCACCCAAACAACAATAATCACAACCGCTGATGGAATGATTGCGGCAAATGACTTCGAAACTGATTCCGGCACTTGATCTGGCATCTTAATGGTGATGTTATGCTTTGCACAAAAATGAATGATTTCTGTTGAGAAAATCGCGACAATAATCGCAGTAAACATACCTGATCCACCGAGATAAGTCATCGGCATGACCATGCCCAATGAAACCTTGGCATTAGCAGCATCATTGGCTAACACTGGAATGGTGGTCATCAGGAAGGCGCCCATCGAGATCAACCCGCTTGATAATGCATCCAATTCGTAATGCTTGGCCAGTTGATACCCGATCCCAAAAGCGGCGTAAACCGCCATCAAACCAACGGTGATCCGGTAAGGTAACATGATTGTTGCCACATACGGGGCTACGAACTTAGTCCAAGCCCCAATTGGAAACTGAGCAATAAGAACAAAGAAGCTACCTAACATCACCAACGGCATGGTGGCGATAATCCCATCACGAATCGAGACCAAGTATCGGTTCTGGGAAAGTTTAACCATCGGTGGCATCATTTTAGCTTCAATCCAATTTAAAAACTTTTGCATGTTGACATCCCTTTCTGCAAACGCTTTATTTGCAACTACAGTATAGCATCTTGATTTTATGTTTCAATCATTTTGTTAAAAAAATGAAATTTCATTTCTAAATGTAAGCTAATCAGCTGCCGTAAAAGTGAATTTGGTCCAAGGATACAGGTACTTCAGCAGTGGTAGCTCTGCGTCATCAATGCTGCCTACTTTATTTTTTCTCAAATCATGGTGCGGTTTGAGCACCACTTGAAGTTCATTTTTGTATACGCCAAAGTCATCATTGCCAATCAAGATATCACCACGCACAAAATCGTGCGTATTGTCATGGGGGCGGTTAGCATCTGGCCGATATTTCACCCGCGATTCGGTGGAGCGGGCCACCAGTGCATTACTATCGCCACGCCGATAATGGTTTTCTTGTAACAAGATTTTGCGCTCAACCGGATTGATACCGGCCACGGTCTGCACGTTGAAACTTAACTTGTAACGATCTAATGCAGCCAACGCCTTCAATTCAGTCTCGCTGGCATACGCATTGCCGATGATGACATCATCGATTAAGCCGCTCATAAACATCGACTTGGCTTGAGTGGTGATGGGCAAGTAGCGGTCGCTTTCTCTTGTTGGTAAACCATCATTAACGTTCCACGGGCCTTGGGTTCCTACCTGGCTCGACACAAATGCCGCCGTGTGAATGCCCCGGGTCTTGAAACGCTTCGTGCAGCGTTCAAAAAATTCATCTTCCAGCCCCGTCCCCACCTGAGGATAAAAGTTGTGACAGCCATATAAAAACGGCACATTAGCCTGATAGCTCAAGATATTGTCCAGATATCCGGTATCATTGCTCATGTTCAATTCAATAATTAACTGCTCAGGATTGTAGGAAAGATCAGCTTCGGTAATGCCATTAAATCCTTGGTCCAATCGCACTGCAGCAACGCCAATCCGCTTAAAAAACGCAAGATCAGTGTAAGAAATACCTAGTTGATCAAAAATCCGTGGTGAAACGTCCAGGGTGGTTTTGAAGCCGTGTTGATTCCCAAATTCGATAATCCGGCGAAATTTTTCCTCGGTGGCTTTGACGTCATTCGCCTCAAGCATGCTCATAAAGATGCGTGTGAAACCGTACTTTTCGCCTAACAGCAAATAGGCTTTATCTTCCGCCTCATTGCTGTGGTTGGGATAGATTGACAGACCCAGTTGTCTCATTGTCATAATGACTAATTTCCTTCCTTTGCTTTAAACCAGTAGAATGCACCACAAGCATTATTCCGCGTCGTCGTCAGGAATTGCACGTTAGATTGCTGGTTTTTGATTGCTTTTTCAAAGGCCTGGCGATAGGTTTTGTTGTGTAACAAAACGGTCCCCGACTCTGCCACTTTGAGAGATCCATCAGGGTTAACTCGGGTAATCATTAATCCTACTTGATTTGCTAATGCAGTGGCGGCCTGCTCAATGATGCTTTTTGCAGTGTCATCTTGCTCTGCCAGCGCAGCCGTGATCATGGCAAATTCTGCAATCTCTTTGCGCGACATGCTGTAAACCCGTGATACCAATTCATTAACTGATTGCGCTGGCGTCTGATCAAGAAATAGCTGAACAAAAGCCGGCGCCGCCTGTGTATCCTGGAAGTGGGTAATGGCTTGCAACGTCCGGCGAGCAATATCGTAAGCACTACCCTCATCACCAATCAAGTATCCCCAACCACCAACGCGGAGAATCTGATGCTCCTGTTTGGCAAACACTGCAGAGCCAGTACCAGCGATAGCCAAGATGCCATTGGCACCTTCGAGGGTATTCCACAAGCCCAGTGTTGCATCACTCATCAATTCGATGGGACCAGCGTAGCTTTTGCTAAGGCGTTTTAGCAGTGCTGGTGCCCCACCGGCAGTCTCTGCACCAGCAATACCGATCACAATGCCCTCACATGATGTCAGCGCGTAATCATCCCCAATTTCCTCTACTAATTTGACCAGATTATTCTTGGTTTCCTCAAAATTTACTAGCAGATTACCTTGCCCGGCCTGATAAGTACTCAGCACCTCACCATCTAAGCTGATGACCTGAGCAACAATATGGGTTCCACCGCTGTCGATTCCAATCACAAACCGCATTTTGACACTTCCTTTTGTCTTGACTAACGAATTGACTACGGTTACATTATAAACGTAAGAAACAACATTTCAAATAATTCACGTAATTTAAGATTTTTTATTTCAAAGAGGCAAAACATGGCAAAACTGGAACTTCAATTTTCGTCAAATGTTCTACAAAATCAAGAAACGATTCGACTTCTGCTCCCTGACCACCCATCATCAAAAAGCCTCCCTACAATCTGGTGGCTTCACGGTCTTGGTGATAATGGTAGTGTCTGGTTGCGAAAAACTCGCCTCGAGCTCTTCGCCTCCCAGTACCAAGTAGCAATCATTCTGCCAGATATGCACCGGTCTTTTTATCGCAATGCGCCTGATGGTCAGCGTTATTTCGATTATTTAACCGAGGAGCTACCAGCCTATCTGGAAACACTCTTGCCTCTGGCAACGACTGCAAGAAAGCGATTTTTAGTGGGTAACTCAATGGGTGGGTATGGCGCCTACCGTTGGATTGCCCATTATCCAAGCCATTTTAGCCATGTCGCCACGCTATCTCCGGTCACTGATCTTGCGGTAGTCAGGCGAATAATGCCTGACTACCGAAATACCATTGGGCCAGACCCGGAAAAAATTCCGGCACTCAGCACAGAGTTCGCGTCAGCAGCTCCTGATTTGAAGGCAGTTAACTGGTTTCAGAGCATTGGCTCCGATGATGAATTGCTTGATGATTGTCAGCACTTTGATCAAATGATACGTGAGCAATATCAAATCGATTTAAATGCACACATCGAACCCGGCAAGCATGATTGGAATTTTTGGGATGCGCAATTACCAAAAATCTTTGAATGGCTTCCGCTAGAAAAGTTGACAGGAGGTATCAAAGCATGAACTACACGGAAATGCGCAATCCCAATACCAGCAAAATTGACCAACTAAGTACCGAAAATGTCCTCAAATTAATCAACGAAGAAGATCAAAAAGTGGCCCCAGCATTAGCCTCCCCACAAATCATTCAACCACTAACCGGTTTGGTTGACAGTGTGGTCGCCGCCTTTCAAGCTGGCGGTCGGCTTTTCTATATCGGAGCTGGCACTAGTGGCCGCCTAGGTATCCTGGACGCTTCAGAGTGTGTGCCGACCTTTGGCGTTTCGCCGTCACTCGTGCAGGGCCTCATCGCCGGCGGCAGCACCGCCATCACGCATGCAGTCGAAGGAGCAGAGGATTCAACCACACTAGGTGCGGAAGATTTGAAGGCGCATGGGCTCACCAACAAAGACGTCGTGATTGGCCTTGCCGCCAGTGGTCGTACCCCTTACGTCATCTCCGGACTAAAATTTGCCCAGGCCACCGGTTGTGTAACCGGTGCGATTAGTTGTAATTCCGATGCACTAATCAGTCAATATGCTAAGTATCCGATTGAGGCGATTGTCGGTCCTGAAATTTTGACTGGGTCAACACGCATGAAAGCTGGTACGGCTCAAAAGTTGCTACTTAACATGATCTCAACCACTGCCATGATTAAAATCGGCAAAACTTACAGTAATCTCATGGTCGACTTGCAGCCAACCAACAGTAAGCTCGTTGATCGCGCCCAACGCATCATCGCCGAAGCCACTGGGGTTTCAAAACCAGAAGCCCATCATTACTACCTTGCCTCTCATCGGCGGCCCAAAGTTGCTATTTTGATGATTTTGGCCCAAATTGATGAAAAGGCGGCTGAAGCCCGGCTGGCTGAGGCCCACGGAAGAATCGCAGATAGCCTTAATCGAATTAAGGCAGATTAATTAACGCTGATCTAAAAGTTAATGTGGCTCGCTACCGCTGGCATTCTGGCGATGACGAGCCATTCTGATTCAGCAACCCTAGCTAAATGCCAATCAGTCGCTGACCAGACGACAAAAAGACCCCTGCTCATTCGAGCAGGGGTCTTGCGTTTCCAGAAGCAAGCTTGCATGGTGGCAGCACTCGCTTCTATTTCGCCTCCTGGCCATAAACTGCCAGTTCGGTTAAGGCTGGGAAATATTCCGTGCCAAGCGCACGTTTCAGGTGGTTCAGTTTGATCCAGGTCACCGTGCGCGGTGTGAACGTGTAACGCTGTGCCGCCGCGGTTTTGGCCATCGTGATGGCCTCTTCGCTGCCGTCAGAGAAGCTCAGCACGCCATCGGTCCAATAGGTATCATGCGGATAATCCGAGCGCAGGGTAATCACCGCGGTATCGATGGTCACCGGGCGGCCGAAGTCGATGGTCAACTCAGCGTCTTCCCGCTGATCAATGCCCCAAGACTGAAACGGCCAGTTGCCGTGACTTTCATTGGCCACGTAGCCGTCGATGGCGTTGCGCGCGTAGAAAACATACTCGCCACGCGTTTCGGCGTTGGCGCTAGCGTGCGGATAAACGCTTTGCGCCTGACGCAGATCATGACTGTTCAAAGCGAGGTTGCGGCGGGCCGCAATTTCATCGGCAGTGGCATAGCGGACACTGGCGTAATGGTTGCGCCCGGCAAAGGCGGATTCAGGGTACGGCCATTCGCGCAGATCATTGACCGGAATGTCAAAGCGCCAAGTTGACTCTGTGAGGTAAACCAGAGCTGGGGCCAGCGCAGGATCGAATTGAGCGACAAGGTAGGCGGGGGTAGCGTCAACCGTCACTTGATAATAATCACCGCTTTGATAGCCGTGGTGGTAGGCCACATAGGCACTGACTCCAGCAGGAGCAGCCTGAACGATTTGGCCGGCATGGTACAGGCCGAAGGTTAATTCTGCCATGGCGGTTTACTTCAGGTCAGACATGGCGACTTGGTCCATGTCATCATAAGTTTGGTTTTCACCACACATCGCCCAGATAAAGGCGTAGTTGGTGGTGCCGACGCCGCAGTGAATCGACCAGCTTGGGTTAACAACGGCGGATTCGTTGGTCATCACAATATGCTTGCTTTGACTTGGTTCTCCCATGAAGTGGAAGACCCGCGTGTCGGCACTTGGGAATTCAATGTACAGGTACGTTTCCATCCGACGTGCATGGGTGTGGGCTGGCATGGTGTTCCAAGAAGAACCTGGGGCCAAAACGGTGTAGCCCATCTGCAACTGGCAGGTGTCCATTTGACTGGCATCAATGTACTTGTAGATGACCCGCTTGTTCATGTGTTCCTGATCGCCGATTGGCTTTTGCAAAGCGTTGGCAAATGGGAGCTTCTTGTCTGGGTAGGTCTTGTGCGCTGGTGTGGACACCGTGTAGAACTTCGCCGGCTGCTTAGGATCTTTCGAGGCAAACACGACATGCTTGTGGCCCATGCCGATGTAATAACCGTCATGTGGCACCATGTCCTGGGTGTCGCCGTCGATGGTAATGGTGCCTTCGCCGCCAATGTTGATCACGCCCAGTTCGCGGCGCTGCAGGAAGAAGTCAACGCCGAGCTGCTTGTCCAGCACGATTTCCAACGGTTCCGTGGTTGGCGTCACACCGCCGAAAATCATGCGATCGTTATAGGTGTAGGTCAAATTGATGTCACCTGGGGTAAACAGGTGCTCAACGAGAAATTGGTCCCGCAGCTCAGCGGTGGAGTAATGCTCGATATCCTTAGGGCTGTGGGCATAGTTAGTGTGCATTGAAAATGCCATGGTGTTATCTCCTCCTCAAATGAGTGAAAAAATGTGCTGATTAACGAACCAGGTAGCCGCCATCAACTGGAATGATCGCCCCGTTGATGTAGCTGGAAGCATCACTGGCCAAGAACACGGCAATACCCATCAATTCATAAGGTTCTGCCCAGTGACCGGCTGGAATCCGATCCAGAATTTCCTGGTTGCGGCTCTTATCTGCGCGAATTGGCGCGGTGTTTTCAGTCTTGATGTAACCTGGGGCGATGGCGTTCACGGTGATGTTGTACGCGCCTAATTCCGAAGCAAAGGCCTTGGTCAACCCGGCCACGCCGTGCTTAGAAGCGGTGTAAGAAGGAATGAACTTACCGCCTTGGAAAGACAGCATGGAACCGATGTTGATGATTTTGCCATACTTTTGCTTAGCAAAGACCTTCGCCGCCGCCAACGAAACATGGTAAACCGCGGACAGGTTGATGGCGATGACGCGGTCCCAATCTTCATCCTTAGATTCCAGCAACGGATTGCGGCGGATCATGCCGGCGTTGTTGACGAGAATGTCGATGTGGCCCATTTTTTCAACGGCTTCGGCAATCACTTGTTCAGCGACACCAGCCTTGGTCAAATCAACATCCGCGAATTCAACTTTGCGCCCGCGCTTTTCAATCAAGCGCCGGGTGTTGTCCCATTCCGCCTTACCGAACGTAGGAATGAAAATGTCGGCGCCGGCTTCGGCCATGGCGATGGCATAGCCTTGGCCCAACCCAGTGTTACCACCGGTGATGACGGCCACTTTGCCAGTTAGGTCGAACTTGTTCATGTTGAACTTATCGAGTTCTGCTTCGTGCTGCTTGATTTCTTCTTCGCTTTGGTGAATTTCTGCCATATGCTTTGCTCCTTAGCTTTGCGTCTTATCATTTCCTATATAGAAATGATGTTTCTTATCTAATCAACAGAGCTAATATAAGCTGTCGGCTTAAAAAATGCAAGCGGTTCCCACCATTTTCAAACCATAACCCGCACCGAAACGTTGATTCGACGCGGGTTGCTGGGGGTTAAAATCTTTCTTTACAGCACGGATTCGATGGCGTGCTGGGTGTTGAGCAGCAGCCGTACGAATTGCGCGCGCCGCTCATCGGATAAGCGGTATTTTGGGGTCGACACCGAAATCGCGCCGTATAGGTGATGACTCTTTTGCAACGTGACGCCTAAGCAGTACACTTCAGGCTCATTTTCTTCGTTGTCGATACTGATCCCGGTTTGGCGAATGCGCTTGAGATCCGCTTGCAAAGCGGTTTGCTTGGTCAAGGTCGCTGGCGTTAAGGCCTTCAGCTCGCGGCCACTCAGGTACTGGTGCAGCTGGGCACTACTGTAGCCGGCCAGCACCGCCTTGCCCATCGCCGATGAATAGAGATTCATGGTGCCACCGATAATCGACTGCAGCTTGATGGAGTTGGGGCTTTCCAGCTTATCAATCAAGACAATCTGATCATCGCGCACCACGCCTAAGTTGATGGTTTCCTGCGTTTCATCCCGGAGCCGCTCCAAATAAGGCCGCACGGTGCCGGCGATGTCGAAACTGGCTAAGGCTTTTTGCGCATAGGCAATCAGCTGCGTGCCCATATAGTAGCGTTTAGTTTGATCATCGCGGCGCACCAGGCCTAACTCATTCATGGTGGTTAAGACCTTAAGCGCAGTGGGCTTGGCCATGGTCACGCCGGCGCTAATTTCCGCCAGCGTCGGCGCGGTTTCTGTGCGCCCTAAAAAATCGAGAATCTCTTTTGCTTTCACTAGCACCGTACCGTACGGTTTGTTGGTATTTGTTGGCATTATTTTGCCCCCGTCATCGTTTATCATTTGGAAATCATTCATATCATAAGCGAAATAAGGCCATTATTCAAGCGGCTAGTCGGTCAACACTTCAATATGGTAGTAGCCTGGGTGATTATCGGAAATGAGATAGACCAGCGTCTGGTGAGCCGGGCCGTAGAAGGTCTTGGTCAGATGAAACACCGCTGGAGCGTCGGCATAGTTAGCTTCCTGGCCGAGCGCGGCAATCTCCTGTTGCAGGCCTGGCAGTTCAGTGCGCGCCTGCACATTCACCAAGGTCTGCGTGGGGTAGTCAGCCAAGTTGCGATCGAGGCGCATTTCCCGAGAGAGACTGCTACCGGTTTTGAGCCGTTCAATCGCGGCATGGTCCAAGTAGGTACCTAATAAGTAGCGATCTTGGAACTTCCAGGCCACATCGTTGGCATAAGCGACTTGGTGGACGCAAATCAGTTGCTGGCTTTCAGTGGGGTCCCCCAGCAAGGTGGAGATGGTGGCGTTGCTGACATTTTCATCCACCGTGGTGACACTATGTTCATTCATCCGGACGCGTTGGCCCGTGGCGTCAAGCTTATAGGGTGAGAATTCACTGAACCAGGCCTTTTGGTGATTCAAGTTGCGCCGGACGAAGGTGCCATCCCCTTGGCGCCGAACCAGATAGCCTTCGCTGACGAGTTCATTGAGGGCCCGTACGGCAGTGGTGTTGCTGACGCCATACTTTGTCCGCAGCTCCCCTTCTGAGTAGATTCGCATGCCGGGTTTGAAGGTGCCATCCTCGATGGCTTTAACGATTTCTTGCTTAATCAATTGATATTTTGGCTGCATTTTAACGACTCCTATTTGGAAAATTAGGGTTAACGTGATAACTGATGTTTCTCCCCCAATCTACGCCAACTTGCCAGAAAAGGCCAGCTTTTTTAATCATAAAATCATCAAATTTACCAGACAGTCCAGCTGTTTTAGGGTTAACTTAGTGAAGATTGTCACGTGTTCAAAAAAACGTTTGCAAAAAAGCGTTTACAAACAAAAAATTCCGGCGTATGCTAGGTCGTGAAATCAGATAACACGTTAACCCTTTATAATCTTAACGTGTTGGGAGGACGCTATGACACAGATCAATTTGGAGCCTGTGCAAGACCCACAACGGTTTCTGAATCAACCTTTGCTAAGCCAAGCCGAGATTGACGACGCCATCGCTGCGGTGATTGCTAAGGTGGAGCACAACATTCTGAAGCTGGGGGAAACCTTCCCCAGCTCATCGACCAAGAACAGCAGCTACGAGCCCACGAAGAACGTGGAGTGGACGACGGGTTTCTGGACGGGGATTCTGTGGTTAGCGTACGAAGCAACGCATGATGAACGCTTCCGCCAGTTGGCAGAGAAAAACGTGCAAAGCTTCAAGTACCGCATCGACCACGAGATCGACGTCGATCACCATGACCTCGGTTTTCTCTACAGTCCCTCTTGCGTCAGCGCTTATAAGCTGACTGGCAATCCGGTGGCCAAAGCCGCCGCGCTGGAAGCCGCTGATAAGCTGATGACGCGCTACAACCCGAAAGGCGAGTTCATTCAAGCCTGGGGGCCAAAAGGCAGTGCTGAGAATTACCGGCTGATCGTCGACGCCATGCTCAACATTCCGCTCTTATTTTGGGCCAGTGAAGAAACGGGTAAGTCTGAGTACCGCGACGTGGCCGCCAAGCATTATGCCACCACGCTGAAATACGCCATTCGGCCAGATGCTTCGGCTTTCCACACCTTCTACTTTGACCCGGAAACGGGTAAGCCGCTGGGCGGCAAGACGCGCCAAGGTTACGCGGATGACTCGAGTTGGGCCCGCGGCCAGAGCTGGTTGATTTACGGCATCGCCTTGAACTACACCCGCTTGCAAGACCACGCGGATGTGCAAACGTTCAAAGCCGTAACCAACTACTTCTTAAACCGCTTGCCCGAAGATCTGGTGTCTTACTGGGATCTGATTTTCCACGACGGCGACTGGCAGTCGAAAGACTCCTCCGCCACCGCCATCGCGGTTTGCGGCATCAAGCAAATGGAAGGCTTTTTGGCGGAAGGAGATGAACTTAAGCCGCTTTACCAGCACGCTGCTTCGGCGATGATGCGTAGCTTGATTAACAACTACACGGCGGAGCAAACCACTGGCATTACCGCCTTGTTGAACCACGGCGTGTACTCCTGGCATTCTGGCCGCGGGGTCGACGAAGGCAATTTATGGGGCGATTATTTCTACTTAGAAGCGTTGATTCGTTATAAGAAGCAGTGGCAAATGTACTGGTAAGTCGCACTTATTCAAGGAGGACAAATAAATGGCAGATCCAAACATTGTAATGACACGCATTGATGAACGGTTGGTTCACGGCCAAGGCCAAATGTGGATCAAGGTTTTAGGGGTGAACACCTGCATCGTCGCCAATGACGAAGCCGCTGAAGACAAAGTGGCGCAAACCTTGATGAAAACCGTGATTCCAGATTCTGTCGCCATGCGCTTTTATCCGGTGCAAAAGGTGATCGATATTATTTATAAAGCTAACCCTGCCCAGAAGATTTTCCTTTTGGTCAAGGATCCTAAAGACGCGCTGCGGCTCGTAGCTGGCGGCGTGCCGATTAAGAAGATCAACATTGGCAACATTCACAACGCCCCGGGCAAGGAAAAAGTCACCCGTTCCATTTTCCTTGGTGCTGAGGATAAGGCGGCGCTGAAGTCGTTGATCAACGATTATCACATCGAATTCGACAACCGCACCACGCCATCGGGCAATGATGGCAGTGTCGAAGTTAACATTGCGGACTACTTAGATTAATCTCAATAGGAGGAGCACTTATGCATATCACACTCATTCAAGCCCTACTGATTGGGCTTTGGACCGCGTTTTGTTACGCGGGGATGTTATGGGGCATTTACACCAACCGCGCCTTGGTCTTGAGTTTCGGCGTCGGGGTCATTTTGAACGACATCCCTACTGCTTTGGCCTGCGGGGCCGTTGCTGAATTAGCCTTCATGGGCTTCGGGGTCGGCGCTGGTGGTACTGTCCCACCTAACCCAATCGGCCCTGGGATCATCGGGACGTTAATGGCCATCACCATGTCTGGGGTCACCCCTCAAAGTGCCTTGGCCCTGTCCATTCCGTTTGCGGTCGCCATTCAGTTCCTGCAGACCTTTGTTTACACCTTGTGCGCTGGCCTGCCAGAAGCCGCTTCTAACGCTTTGAAGGCCCATAAGTTTGGCAAGTTCCGCTTAATTGCCAACACCACCGTCATTTTGTTCGCCACCGTTGGGTTCTTACTCGGCTTCCTAGGGGCCTACAGTATGGACACTTTGAAGACCTTAGTGAACATGATCCCTGCTTGGTTGCTCACTGGCCTGAACGTGGCCGGCGGTATGCTGCCAGCCATCGGGTTTGCGATGATCATGACCGTCATGCTCAAAAAGCAGCTCGTGCCATTTGCCCTGTTGGGTTACGCTTTGGCCGCTTACCTACAGCTGCCTGTCATCGGCATTGCCATCATCGGTTTGGTCTTTGCCCTGAAGTTCTATTTCGAACAAGATGAAAAGCAAGCCGCACCAGCGCAAGCTACCACCACAAGTCAGGAGGAATCACGCGATGACTGGATCTAATGTCTTAACCAATAGCGATTACCACAAAACAACGCTGCGGGCATACTTCCTGCAAAACGGGTTTAACTACAGTAACTATCAAGGCCTAGGCTATTCCTTGATCATGTATCCTGCCTTCAAGAAATTGTATGGCAACGATCCTGACAAGCTGGCTGAAGTCCTGAGTGAAAACATCGAATTCTACAACACCAACCCGAACCTGATTCCGTTCATCACCTCCATTCATTTGGCCATGGCGGATAACGGGCTAGAATACAAGGAAACCCGCGGGATCAAGATGGCCTTGATGGGCCCACTGGCTGGGATTGGGGATTCCTTATCGCAGTTCTGTATCGCGCCTTTGTTCTCCACCATCTTCGCTTCCCTGGCGATGAACAACATCGCCTTGGCCCCTGTCTTCTTCCTGTTGGCCGAAAACATCACCTTGCTGGCCATTAAGTTTGGGATGGGCGCTTATGGGAAGCGCTTGGGCACGAGCATGATCGAAAAACTCAGTGCCAAGATGAGCCAAATCTCTGACGCCGCCAGCATGGTCGGGGTCACCGTTATCGCCGGTTTGGCTGCCACCTTTGTCAAGATGAAGGTCACCTTGACCTACGCCTCCAGCGCCAAAGCTGCTAAAGGCGCCGCAACTTCCACCGTGGACATTCAAGCCCTTCTGGACAAAGTTGCCCCAGCCCTGCTGCCAGTGCTGTACACCTTGCTGATGTACTACCTGATCAAGAAACGCGGCTGGACGACCTACAAACTGGTGATCTTGACGGTTGTGATTGGGATTGTGCTGAGCCTGGTTCACGTGCTCGGCGTCTAATCACCACAATATAAAAAAGGCTAGCGCCAACTGTCCCTGACGGTTGGCGCTAGCTTGCTTGGAGGATAATTTTGGCTGATCTTAATTACATCAAAACCCAGCTTTTGCAAACCGCCGCCGCCCGCGGCTTTGACCCGAAGGCCTTCTCTGCCAGCGCGCAACGCGCCATCATCGCCGATGCCGAACGCCTGCTGCACCGCACGTTTCTGTTTAACAAGCCTTGGGATATGGAACGTTGCACCAAGGCTTACCGCTTGAACCCCATGGACTATGAGGCCGTGCGCAACGATGATCCAGAATGGTGCTTCATGCTGAACCGCATGGACTGGCTCAGCGACCTCATTTTGGCGGCCCGGCTCACCAACCGGCCGGAATTCAACCAGGCCGCGCTGGCCTACCTGCAGACTTGGGTGGCGCAGCATCCGACCCTGAAACCGCAAAATTCAACCCGGACCTTGGATACCGGTATTCGCCTCGTGAACGTCGTTGATGCCTTGACTTACCTGGCCGAAGCCGAGCTCCTACCTGATGAGGTGTTGGCGCCGCTTGCTGACAGTCTGCTCGCCCAGGCCAATTACCTCAAAGCCCAGTACATCCCCAAGTACAAAACCAGCAACTGGGGCAGTATTCAAACCTGCGCGTTGGTGACGGTGCTGCCGATTCTGCTGCCAGATTTTGCTGACCAACCACTTTATCACTGGGCGGAAACCGAGCTCGCCGAACAGCTGCACCTGCAGGTTTTTGACGATGGGATGCAATGGGAACAGTCCTTGATGTATCACGTTGAGGTGCTGAATGGTTTGCTTCGGGCGATTGCCAGCCAAAACCAGCGCCAGCGCGATGTGACTAGCCTAGTCCCATTCGCCAAGCAAATGACCCGGGCCTTAGCCTTGACCCTCACCCCTAGTGGCGAACTCGAACTGTTCGGTGATACCGATCGCATCGTTGCAACGGATGTCTTTGATCGCGCCGCTGTGATTTTGCACCAGCCGCGGCTCAAGGGCTACACCGAAGCCACCCTTAGTCCGGAAAGCCTCTACTGGCTCGGCCAACCTGGCGTGCAAGCCTTTAACGCCGCGTCTGAAGCCGTCCCAGACGCCCTGGTTTTTGACGGGGTCGATAGCGGCAACTATGCCATTCGTAGCAGCTGGCAAAAGGACGCTGATTTTCTCTTCTTCAATGGTGGCCCGCTGGGTAGCGGCCACGGCCACAGTGACAATAACCACTTCTCGCTTTATGCCAAGGGTCAGCCGCTACTGGTTGACTCTGGGCGTTATACCTACCGCGAGGATCATCCCCTGCGCGTGGCGCTGAAAACCATCGCCGCCCATAACGCCATCATGGTGGACCAGTTCACGCCTTGCGCCCCCAGTGCCAGCTGGGAATACGCGCAATACGGCACCCCGCTGAAGCCTTATGTCCGCCACCGCGGCAAGTCTCACTATCTTGAAGGCACCATCATCGGTAGTCACCCGCTGAGTGTCTGGACCCGCAAAATCGTCAGCCTCCCAGGCAGCATTTGGGTGGTGACCGATGAAGTGCAGGTCGATGGCACGCATGAGTTAACCCAGTATTTCCACCTTGACCCCAGCGTCACCCTGGCCCAGACCGCTAACGGCGCGCTGCTGAACGATCAGTGGCAACTGATTAACGCTAGCCCTTGCACTGTGGCCGAAGCGCCGTTCTCACCGCGCTACAATGAGGTCGAACCCCATCAAGTGCTGGCTTTCCACACAGCGTTCACGGACCGCATCAGTCAAACCACAATTATCGCGCCGAAAAACGCCACCGTGACGGCAGTACCGATTTTGCAAAATCTGGATCAGCCGCTGCCCACCGCTGAAGGTTCTGGCTGGCAGATTGCGGTGAGCGCCACCGAACGCTACAGCGTGGGCATCATGCACCAAGAACTGTTCCGGGGCAAAAAGATATATGGCTTGGATGGCGCAGCTTTCCATGCCCAAGCGGTGGTTGTGCATCGCCTGGGTGATACCGTCACGGCAACACGGATGAAGGTTTAAGGCCTCTAACCGCTTAGCCGAAGATTAGGCGTCTACACCGACTGCTTTTGCGCCTAAGCAAAGTTCTCGTCAGTCTGCAGTTCACATGGCATACTACTTGCGGCAACCGCCTCGTGAGGAGGTGTGCCCATTGAAGACGCTGCTTTTCGAAGTCATCACCCCATTGTTGCTGGGGATAGTCCTAGAGCTGTTCGCTGATTGGTTGGATAGGCGATGATGACCGCTCTGGTTGCCGCCAACGCGCACGCTTGAGACAGCGAAAAAAAGAGCCATCACTCATCCGACGAGTGATGGCTCTTGTGCCTCATTGACACACTGCTTTTGCCGTTAGTATAACATAGAAACTTGAAAAAGCCAGCCTCTCATGCTGAACTCAGTGCCCTAATCAAGCGGTGGCCGGGTATCACCAAAAGACCACCGTGTCGGCAGAACGGATGCCGGTTTAATGGCCTAACTAGCGGCAATCCTGCCAGCGATAAAGATTGCATTTTTCCAAAGCAACTTCCTCGTTGGTGGGGATCGTCATTGAACTGTTCGCCGATTGGTTGGATAGTCGACGATGATCGTCTTGGTTGCCTCTGACCCACAGGCTTGAGATAGCGAAAAAAGAGTCATCACTCATAGGGGAGTGGTGGCTCTTGTGCCTTCATGAAATCGCTACTTGGCTCGTTAGTATAACATGCCGGCGCATAAAATACAGCATGCCGGCTCCCGCGCAGCCGCAAAAGAGAGGCTGCAACCAAGTGCTTGGGCTTTGCTTCTCAAGCTCAAAGCAAGTTCCTCGTCAATCTGCAGTTCACATGGCATACTACGCGTGGCAACCGCCTCGTCAGGAGGTGTGTCCAGATGCATGAGCTACTTATGACCGTTATCGCCCCAGTGCTGGTGGGGATGGCGATTGAGCTGTTCGCTGATTGGTTAGATAGGCGACGATAACCGTCTTGGTTGCCTCTGACCCACACGCCGAATAGGTGAAAAAAAGAGCCATTACTCAACCACCGAGTAATGGCTCTTGTGCTCAGATGAAATAGCTACTTACGGGTTTGAGTATAACATGGGCTTGAATAAAAAGCATCATCGCAGCCTCCAGAACGGCAGCTCTAGGTGCCAATAAGCAGCCGCTTCCTTTGCTCAAGCGAACTACTAGTCCTATTGCGGCGGATTAAACCAGTGCTTCAAGCGCCGCCTCACCATACCGATACGGCACGTGGGCCGCCGCCGGGACATCTTGCCAAGCCACTGGATAGCCCGCGCCATGCGCGCAAAACACGGATCCTGTTAGGTTATCGGTGTCGCCCACTTCAGTGTAACTCCGCTCGGCGATCACTGCCGCCGCGTTATGGCAGGGCCGATAGCCATCGACCACGCACTCCAGTTGACCCTGACCATGCGTATAGGCATTGACGACTTGGCCATAATCCTGCATCTCCGCCACTGGCGCATAGCCGGTCAGAAGCACCATGCCATTGGCCGCTGGCGCGCTGGGCGGATCGCACAAGCCGGCCATGCGCTCGATATCGCTCATCGCCCGGCCGATCTGGGTTTGCGCCACTTCTAGCCGAAAGCTGTACCAGGGTTCCAAGAGCTGGCAGCCCCCAGTTTGCTTGAGCATCATCAGCCCCTGCCGCACCGCGCGCCAAGTGGCTTCGCGGAAGTCGCCACCAACAGTATGCACATTGCTGGCGCGACCGGTGACCAATGTAATCTTGGTGTCAGTCAAGGGCGACCCGGTCAGCACACCGCGGTGCTCTTTGGCCGCGAGGTTGGCCAAAACGAGATGCTGCCAGTTTTTGGCCAGCACTTCTAGGCTGCAGTCACTGGCAAAGGTCAGTCCGCTGCCGCGTGGCCCTGGTTGCATCAGCAAATGCACCTCTGCATAGTGGCGCAGCGGCTCAAAATGTCCCACCCCTTCCACCGCTTGGGTGATGGTTTCCTGATACAAAATACTGCCAGCATCAAAGGCGACGGTTAAATCAAACCGTTGCTGGAGCAGTTGCTGCAAGATTTCCAGTTGCACCTTACCCATCAGCTGCACCCGGACTTCTTGCAAATGCGGCGACCAGGTCACATGCAGTGCCGGGTCTTCGTCTTCTAGCTGGCGCAGGGCCGCTAAGCAGTGTTGCAGGTCTTCCTGTAAGGGATCAAGGGCGTAGGTTAACACCGGCTGCAGCAGTGGCGCCGGCGCGTTTGGTTCGGCCCCAAGCCCCATGCCCGGTTTGGTGTCAGTCAAACCAGGGATGGCGCACACCTCACCGGCTTGCACTGAACTGGCCACCGTATATTTCACCCCATTATAAACACGCAGTTGATTGGCCTTCTGCTCGCCTAGCACCAGCGCTTTGGGCGCCAGCGTGCCACCAGTGACGCGCACCCAGGTCAGGCGCTCGCCTTTGTCATCATAGGACACCTTGAAGACCCGCGCCCCAAACGCTGGTTGCGGCTTCATCGGCACTGTCCATTTAGCCAATCCTGCCAGCAAGCCATCGACGCCAGTGAGCTTGAGCCCCGCCCCAAAATACACCGGAAATACCTGGCGCTTGGCAACCAAGCGCTGTACCGTTGCGTCAGCCAAGGCGTTGCTACCCATATATTCATCCAGCGCCTGGTCATCTTGCAAAGCCAAGGTTTCTGCGTCCAAAGCTTGGTCAAACGGCAAGCAGCCCTCATTTAGCCCCGTTTGCAGCAGCTTCAACATTGCCTCGCGGTCTGCGGTGGCGACATCCATTTTATTGACAAAAATGAAAGTCGGCACCTGATACCGCCGCAGCAAGCGCCACAAGGTTCGCGTGTAGCCGGGCAAATGGTCGCTGGCGGCCACCACTAAAATCGCGTAGTCCAACACTGGTAGCACCTGCTCAGTTTGGTTGGCAAAATCCACGTGTCCTGGGGTATCTAGCAAGGTTAACGTCAGATCCTGATATTGCAGCTGGGCCTGATGCGAAAAAATCGTGATCCCGCGCTGCTTTTCCAGCCGGTCGGAATCCAAAAAGGCATCCCCATTATCCACACGCCCCAGCTGCCGCACGGCGCCAGTTTGATAAAGCAGCGCCTCTGATAACGTGGTTTTTCCAGCGTCTACATGTGCCACAATCCCTGCTGTAATTTGTTTCATGCCTACTCCTTACTGCGCCAAAGCCAACAGCCGCGCCCGCAACCGCGGATTAACCGCATAAATCCCCAAGGCGCGCCGCCCCCGCTTGAGCAAAATATTAGCCACATGGCGAATAATCGCCGCCTTGGCCGCCTCATCATCAGCCAGATCCGGGCGACGGCGAAACGCGGTTTGGTCCTCAAAGCGACTGGGATCCACCGTCAAGCGGTCGTTCGCTTCATCATAATCCAAACTCGGCCCCAAAATGACCCCGGCTGCGTTGAGATCAAAGCCCTGAATCGTGTAGATGGACCCCACCTCGCCTAAAGTTTCCGGCCGACTCGCCCAGGGCCGATCGGTGAAGTTGATTTTATCCCAAGGCAAGCGCACGCTCCCTGCCTGCACGTACCAGGTGCGATTGCCAAACACGCGAAACGGGAAATCAGTCGTCGCAATCAGCCGGGCTAAGCCATATTCGGCTTCTTTAGCCTGCACCCACGCAACCAGCGGCGCGCCGTCAGCGAAGACTTTCAGTTCATAATCCGCCGGCTTGGGCAAAGGCAGGAGCCGCCCTGCCACGAAGGCATTGACCCAAGCACTCACCGCCGGGTCCTGCATCCGCAACTGATGAGTTAATTCAGCTGATTCAACCTGATGACCGGCCAAATGCTGCTTAAGCATCGCCGGGGTCCACAAACTCTTGAGCTTCACCACTTGATTAAAGTCCACCACCAGCACCACCACATGCGCCAGCGGCAGCAAAGCATCTAGCTGATTAGCCTGATCAAAATGATTAAAGGCATCTTTTTGACTCAGCAGCAGCTGCGCTTCATCCACAAACACCACGTCATAGCGGCGATGCTGCTTGGTTGCGGCATTGATGAACGGGGTTGGCTTTTGAAAGTCACTTTTGTGGAGCCCCGGATCTGCGGCCGCGACGGCCCAATAGATCTTCAGCATTTCGTTGTGGTTGACTAACAACCGATTGTGCAAACCGGCCAGCGAACTGTCCGGTTGATGGGCCTGATGCTGCAAGGTGGTGAACACAGCATTGAGCACCGCACTTTTCCCCGAACCCGCATCACCATGGAGCACAAACACCGCCGTATTCTCATCGTGTTGGTGCGCCTGAACAAACTGCAGCAGCCGCGTCTGCAAGGCTTGCTGCTGGGCGGTGAGTTGCGCTTCCGGCGGCAACATGAAAGTTGAATCTGCTAAAGCCAAAATCAAGGCCCCTTTCCGCCTTTCATTGTAGCGGAAGTCAAGCGAAACCAAAACCTCGCGTCTGCGCAAATAAATTTCGCGGCCCCTCTTGCTTTTCCCTTGGGCACCATGTAAGATACCCTTGTACTTACAAAAAGTAAGCAAAACGGAGGCTAGTAAAAATGACGGCAAAAAAATATCAATTCGGTTTGGACACTTTCGGTGACATCGGCTTCAAGGATGACGGCACGGCCATGGACGGCGGCGAAACCCTGCGCCAAGTGGTTAAAGAAGCCAAAATGGCAGACGACTTGGGCATTGATTTGATTGCCTTAGGGGAGCATCACCGCCCTGAATTTGCCATTTCCAGCCCTGAAGTTGTGCTCGGCGCCATGGCGGCGGTCACCAAGCGCATTAAGCTCGGCACCGCGGTCACCGTACTGAGCTCGGATGATCCCGTGCGGGTGTTTGAACGCTTCAGCACCCTGCATGGCCTGTCGCAAGGCCGCGAAGAAATCATGCTCGGCCGTGGTTCCTTCACTGAATCCTTCCCGCTGTACGGCTATGACCTGCAAAACTACGATGAGCTGTTTGTCGAAAAAATCGCCATGTGGCAAAAACTGCTGGAAGGCAAGCCAATGAACTGGTCTGGCAAGTTTACCCAGAAGCTCACGGACACCACGGTTTATCCCAAGCTGCCAAAAGGCGAAACCATTGCGACCAGTTTGGCGGTGGGCGGCTCACCAGAATCCATCATCCGCGCCGTTTACTACGACATTCCCGTCGTGATTGCCATTATCGGCGGCGAACCGATTCGCTTCCGCCCTTACGTCGACTTGTACCATAAGGCGGCAAAGCAGTTGAAGAAGCCAGAGCATCCGCTCGGCATGCACGCCCACGGTATCATTTTGGATGACGAACAAGAAGCCGTTGAAGTGGGCTTCAAGTACATCAAAGCCGAAATGGACCGCATTGGTATCGACCGGGGCTGGGCGCCAATGACCCGCGATCGCTTTGAATTCGAAATCGACAAAGGCGCCTACTATGTCGGCACACCCGAACAAGTCGCTCAGAAGATTGCCAAAAACATGAAGGCGCTGGACATGCAGCGCTTCGACCTAGTTTACGGCACCGGCGGTCAGCTTTTGCACCAGCGGGAAGACACGATTCGCAACTACGCGACCAAAGTAATTCCGCGGGTCAAGGAACTGCTGGGAGGTGAATAGTATGAGCGAACTAACCATTGGTATTCTCGGCGCCGGTAAGCTCGGCTCCACCCTCGCCCGCATCGGCGAAAACGTGGGCCTGCCGATTCGCATTGCTAGCCGCCACTCAGTTGCCGACCTCAAGTGGGTCATCGATACCCTCGCCCCAGGCGCCGTCACCACGACCCCAGCCGATCTGATTGCCCAGTCGGATGTCATCATTTTGGCCATTCCGCTGAGCCGGTACACTGATCTTGACCCTGAGGCCTTCGCCGGCAAAATTGTGCTCGACGCAACAAACTACTGGAAGGAAGTTGACGGCACGCACAATGCCATTTCCGACTTCAACCACTCGTCTTCAGAGGTGGTGCAGGCTCATTTGAACAAGAGCTATGTCGCCAAGGCCTTCAACCACATGGGCTACCATGATCTGGAAATCGAAGTCGAACGCCACCCCGATGTACCGCGCGCCATGGCTTATGCCACCGACCACGATGAAATTCGACCGACCGTTGAGCATGTGCTGCGGGCGTTTGGGTTCGATCCTTTCGACCTCGGGCCGCTGCGCTTTGGCCTTTTGCTTGAGCCAGGCAGCCCGTTGTTCGGCGAAGCCATTCCGCGCCCGGACTTTGCGGCCAAACTGGCGACCATCTATGACAGTCCCTTCGGTCAGCATGTCATCGCCGCCCGCGGTGGCAAAATCGAATAACTCACCAGCCGCTGACGCTTGCGTCGGCGGTTTTTTGTCTGGGGCGCCCGCGGGTTGTGGTGGTGGGCTCCGCTCGGGCCAGGTAGCCTGCTGTGCGGCCGTTTCGAGCCAAAAATCGGTCTCGAAACTAGTTTTGAAGCCGCAGTCGCTGCCGCTCCAGTGCGTCTTCAAAACTGCCGCGAGAAGGGCTGGTCAGCCTGCCCAAAACGCAGTCTGACTAGTCCTTCTCGTTTCACTGCTGGCTACCTGTCCCAAGCTCCGCCCCCACCACAACCCGCTTCATAACAGTAACGGCAACGTGTCATTGTGCCGTTAACGTCGGCAGTCAAGTACTACTCTAAGCTATACGTGAAGAGTTAGAATGTGATAAAGATGCACCGATCAGCCTTACTTTTTTGAGCATGAATAGGCCACCCTACCGTTACAGATTGCTGTAAGGGCAGAGTGGCCTATTTTGATGATACGTTTGTTAATTAGTTGGTTTGCCGCCGTTTAAGCAAGGCGAACCCGCCTAACACTAGCAATACTGCCCCGCCAGCGATAAGCGCATGATTGATCACGCTACCGGTATTCGGGAGGCCTTTCTTCGTTTTGTGTTGGCCGACTTTTTTGCCGTGATTGGTGGTTTTAGCTTGGCTGGCACTTGAAGCGGTGCCAGTCGTGGCAGTTGCCGGCTTTTGAAGGCCATTAATGGCTTTTTGCAGTTGGTTAGCCGTCTGGTTCACGGTGCCTTGAGTCGCTGCCGTATCTTCCAGCACGGTTTCACTGGCCTTCAAGGCGGAGGTCAAAGCGGCAAAGCTGGCCGAAGTGTAATCTGCGGCTTTCAGTGTTTTGCTTTGGTTGACCAGGGCCTGCAGCTTGGTTTTATCCGCCGCTTTTGGCGCCGCCAGCGGGGTGAGCGTCAGATGCTGGGAAACCCCATGCTTGGCTGCTGTATTCACGGTGACGGTGGTGGCGTTACCCTGAACGATGGCCTGGGCATCACCTTGGGCCACGGCATAGCGGCCTTTCAGCGTGAAGGAGACCGTGGCCTGCTTATTGGTCGGGTCCTGAATGGAGAAGTCATTGCCTTTGCGCATCATGATCATGCGGCTATGGCTTTGAACGTCATCCACTTGGCCTTTGGCGGTGAAGAAGACGTAACCCTTGAGGCCGAGGCTGTTTTCCTGCACGGCCGAAACATCTGCTGTGTTCTTCAAAATGGTGACGTTGTTTTGGTCAATGTAATCATGTAGCTGAGTAGAATTTTTGCTTGGTACGATGCTGTAGGCATAACTGCTGGTCGTATTGCCTGGCTGCTGATAAGTGAGCGTCACATAGTCTTTGGTCACCGTCTTGTCGGCACTGCCGGTGGTTTTATTGCGCACGTCGGAATACTTGCCGGTGCGGCTTTCCTTCAGCACATTGACCTTGTTATTATCGTAGAACACATAGCCGACATTACGCTTACTGTCGGCGTTGTCTTCAATCGTCAGCCACTTCTTGGCGGCAGTGGCCTTATCCAAATTGGAGTTAACGGTCACATTTTCGCCAGGATCAAACATCTTGTTGTCGATGGTAGTGGTCATGGCGCGGCCGTTGATGTCGTGAACGTTAGAGCCGAGCACCACGATTTCATTATCAAACATGAACCAAGCCTTGTTGGCTTCGGCATTTTTGAACACAACGAAATCGGCAGGCAACTTGTCCTTGTCGGCGTAAGATTGTTCATCGCCGAGCTGCATGCCGGCCGCAGCGTATTGATCAAGCTGCACACTGCCAGAATAGTCGTTGGTGCCCAGTGGGAAGTAAACGTACGTGTTCTGGGTCACAGAGCCTGATTCAAAATCGGGTTCGTGGGAATAGAAGTCGCCGCCGTACAATTCAGGAATCGTCTTACGTTTTTCATTGACAGTAGTGACACCTGGCAACTTGTTCGGATCGACCGTGGCTTGGTAATCGATGCCAAACGCTTTGGTCTGATCGATGCCATCTTGGTAAAGGTAGAAAGCGCCATCCCCTTGGTACCAAGACTTCAGGTTTTCGCCTGACATGTATTCATACTTGGAGACCCGATTAGAGCTGCGTGAAATCGCGAAGCCATAGTTAGGCCGAATGAGCACCGATTTGTCCATCAGATTAAACGCGTAATACTGATCGTTGGTCAACGGATTGGTACTGGACACATTCGGGTCCTTCATAATCGCGTTGAACGCCATGGTGTTGCCACGCGAGCCAAAATTACTGCTATTGACCTTCAGTTGCGGAATGCTAGATAAGTATTTGATGTAGCTTTGCAGCTTGTGTTGCGCATCGCCGCTCATGGCCGTTGATAATTGCACCAACGATTCCACGATGCTGGCACTGTCGGTATAGCCAGAGCCGGTTCGGGAAATGCCGCGGCCTTTGACGATTTCCATCATGTAGCCTTCGTACATCAAAGGCGCGAAGCTGTTATAGATCCAATTGTTGACAGTGTTCAGCAAGGTTTGGCTTTGCAGCGAGGTGCCTTTCAGCAGCGTGGTCAGCTGGCCAGTCCGCCCGAGCAGCACAATGCCGTAGCTACCGGTATACGCCACCGTCGAGTGCTGAATAAAGGAACCGTCTTCGTAAAAACCATCGGTCACTCCGTGCTGAATGTTGTCTGGGTCGATGACCGCTAGGCAGGTCTTGAAGTCGGCAATTGCCTTTTTCACCCGCGGAGCATCGTTATTAGCGAGACCTTGGCAAATCCGGTTCAAGGTAATATCGGCCAGGTTGGCGCCAGTATGCTGGCGGGCGTCGAGGTTCACATCGCCAATCTTCGGGGAGCCTGGCTTTTCGTCGCCGCGCAAGTATGCATCCATCGTCTTAATCGAAGTGTCGATAAACGCTGGATCCAAGTCATCATGCAGCAACAGCAGCATGCGGGACAGACTGGTTGGCACGCCGATTTCCCATTGGTACCAGTTGCCGTAGTAACCTTTATCAGTGTCTTGCAGATACTTAGTTTGCAACCACTGCAGCGCATCAATCAGTGCCGTTTTGGCGGCAGCATTTTGATACATGGTATTGTACTTGCTTGGTGTGGCAATGGCCAACGCCACACTGTAAAGCTTGGTATATGTCGTCCCCAAGTTGGCCGAAAGATCGGCAACGGTGAGGTTCGTCCCTTGACTATTATCCAACACCACGCCAGCATAAATCGCGTTACCGGCATGGTCGAAGTCAGGCAAATTCGTTTGTCCGGCCTTGGCAATGCTGGTCATCTTCGCCTGGTTGATTGGATCATCATTCATGGCTTCATTACCAATCAAATATTCGATTTGGTTGGCTTTGATCTGGGCCATTGCTTGCGTGCTGATGACCGCGTCAGTTGTTGCTGCGCCCACAGTATGCGGGGCGGCGCCGAAAAAGCCGATTGCCAGTAGCGCCCCCGCTACCACGGCCTTTTTTAATGAATTCATCCCTTTACCTCCATGACTTAAGCTAACTAATTGTCACTTACCCGTGTGTTCACGAAGCACCCACGCTTCGCGGCGACCCCCTTTCGTATGAAGCGTTAACCTTTTAATGGGTTAACGTGTTGTTTTAAACCATTTGTATCATACGCGCTGTTTTCAGGAATGTAAACGATTTCTGTTGCACAATTTATTCGTGTATTCCCGGCTTTAGAATCCCAAGATCGATGCCCGTTAAAAGCTACGAACGTTCCACTTAGCCCGTTAACTAAAGCAAAAGGCGTGCTGCTATCTTTGTTCCGGTTCACGCGCATACACTAATAATGGACAGCCAACGTGAAAGGAGGACTGGGCATGACTTGGACGCTTGATAACTTTCCCGCCGCTATCAATCACCTCACGCCGCTGACGCGCAAAAAGGCCTTGGCCATCGCAAATTCTCTGGTGGCTCAAGGCTTCCAAGAAAAACTGGCGCTGTCGATTGCTACCAGTCAGGCCAAGCAGTGGTACCGTGAAGCTACGGTGCAAGAGCGTCACCGTTTCGACCAAATCAGCACGCCGACGCAGTCAAACCCTCAGCCGCCGAAATCGAGCCACCGTGGCGCGGCGATTGCAGTCAAACCAGACCCTGCCGGCTGGGCCGTGGTCAGTCGCAGCGGTGACCGCACCACTGAGCTTTACCAGCGCAAAACAGATGCGGTAGAACGCGCCAAAACCATCGCTAGCGCCGCAAAAGCTAGCGTGGCGATTTATAAGCGCAATGGCACCCTGCAACAAGTGGTCAAGCCGCGATGAATCGTACAAAAAAAGCACTTTTCTCTGACCCGAACCTGAGGAAAATGCGTTATTTACCGGATGAAGCTCATATTTTAGTCGATCTGATGATTGAGCAGCATGCCCGCTGCTTGAACAAAATCATTCGCTTCAAGGCACTGGCTAGCAATAGGATTGGCCGCCCCGCGGCCAGTAGCCACGTGAATACCAAGTAGATTGGCCTGTTTTGCGCACAACATATCGGCCTGATAGCTATCGCCAATCAGCACCGCCTCACCCTGACCAAAATGATAGCGCGCTTGGGCCTGCTCGATTAACCCAATTGCGGGTTTGCGACACCGACAATGCTCGCTGGCCAAGTGTGGGCAAACGAAGCAATCATCAAGCCCCATGGCCTGCAATGAGGCCACCAAATCGGCAACCTGCATCTCGCCTGTGGCGATTCTGGTTTGAGTGGTCACGGCCAAAACGCGCAAGCCCGCCTCATGCAACGCCTGAATAGCGGCAAGCACGCCTGAGTAAGGCCTAAAATCTGCGACTGAGGTATAGTGGCCATCACCGCCGAGGGTGCAATCACGATCCACAAGCACGGTTGTCAGCATTAGTTTGTCTCCTTCTTCTTTTCGCTACCGCCAGTTTAGTCCGAGTCAAAAGCAGGAACAAGATGCAACTTCACAAGGGCGTCATAACGGTCGGTCGCAGCAGGGGGTAATTGATGCTCAATATCAATCACAGTGCCAGGATAAGCCAAAATCAGTTGATTGATAGTTGCAGCAGTCACTTGATCCAGACCCGACAGTGCCTCATCAACCAAGAGAATTGGCCTCGGGACCACCAAGGCTCGCGCTAACTCTAAACGTTTTTGCTCACCGCCGGATAGCTGGACCCCATCAAGGCCAAGGCGGGTGCCCAACGCTTCGTGATTAGCATAAGCGGTCAGGCCAACTTTTTTCAGTAAGGCGAGCTGTTCGGCTTCGCTGAAGGGCCGGCCTAATGTCAAGTTGAAGCTCAGGGTGTCAGCAAAAATGAAGGGCTGTTGATGCACGACTGCCATCTGCTTTAGGGGTTCTGAACCCAGTGCTGAAGCATACAGCATACGTCCTGCTAAAGGCATGCGATCATGCAGAATCACTTGCAGCAAAGTCGATTTGCCAACGCCAGACGGTCCTTGAATTAACACTTTCATCTCTGGATAAATGATTAGATTCAAGGGCTGAAAGAGCGGCTTCGTCACACCAATCACTGCCATCTCTAATTTGAGCAGACCAGCCTCCTTGGGCATATATGTCAAAGGGTGATGTTGCCGATTCACTGGAAGGAGCACGCGGTTCAGCAAGGGGAGCCCCGCCTGCAGTTGACTGTACGCGCGGGTGAGATTGATCAAAGGCGTGACCACCCGATCAGCCGCGGTGTAGGTGGTGAGCAGCAAACCCACACTCAATTGTCCCTGCCTGATGGTCCATACCCCACCTGCCAACGCCACCGTGGTGGTAATGGCATAGAGCGCACTCACCAGGCCAGACGCAATCTGCTGGCGAAGATTCATGACGAAGGCTGCCGCCTCATTTTGCCGCAAGCTGACGTCTAAGCGGGCAATCCCCTGCGTGACCAGCTGATAATGTTTGAATAGAGGCCGCGCCGCCAGGGTATCACTCAAACTGCTGGTGTAGCAGTCATTGGTCGCTTGCCATTGACGCGTTCCAGTCTTCAGCCAGCGGGCAGTAAAATGGGGAATCACGGCTGGCACAAAGCCCAAGGCGATGAAAATAACACCAGTCAGGCCACTCATCCGAAGCACAAAGATAAGTGTCAAACTGCCTTGCAAAGTGCTATAAAGCATATTAATCAGGGGTTGTACTACGCTCTGCTCAATCTGTTTCACATCACCAAGTGCTTCGGCCAGCAAACCGCTACTGTTGGTTTCAGTTGCCGAGGTCGCAAAGGCGCGCTGAATCAAATGCCGTCTGAGCTGCAGATTGACCTCCTGCCGGAAACGGCCCGAGAAATAACTCATGCCCAGATTGGCCAAATTGACCAGCAGCAGTGCCAACCCCCAAAATAGCAAGTGTTGCAGAACCCGGGAAAAGGCGCGCGTAGCCAAGCCGTCAGTGATTTGCCCTAGAAAAAAGGGGCTGACAATCCCATCACCTGCAGCCACCACACCGAAAAAGACCAGTCCGAGTAGAGCCCGACGATGCGGTCTGATAATTTTGGCCATGACTGCCATCATACCATCCCCTTCCTTGATGTCCTCAGTGTATTTGGTACACTAAGGAAAATATCAGGAGGTGCCAAAAATGGCAGGAAAGATTGGTCCTTATCTTCGGCGCTTGCGACTCAATCAAGGGCTGACTCAGCGCGAACTGTATCAAGATCTATTAAGCGAACGACAGTCCATACGCTTTGAAGCCGGCCACAATGATATTCAAGCTGAACGTCTTTTCGCGGTACTGGCCCGCATGGCCTTGCCGATAACCGCCTTAAGCCCACTTATGCCCGCCTCAAACCGCGACCCTGTGCTTCAAAGTGGGCTCACTAAGCTCAGCCGGTGGCCTGATGCCACGCTCACCCCTGAAGAAAATCGTGCCTTAACCACCTACGTTACTGGCCAAAGTCCGCTCACCTTGGCCGACATTCAAACGGTCACGCCACTACTCGGTCGTTTCGATGAGGCATTGTCGAAGCGGCTTTACCAAAGCACCTGGCGCCACCTTCAAGTGCATCAGTCGGAACCTGAATACAGCTCGCTTGCTAGCTCGTTTTGCATTGGCGCCTTATACTACGCGCTCTTTCATGCCGATCTGACCATGGCGCAGAGCTACCTTGAACGATGGCTCAAAGCCGCGCCACAAACCATTGAACAGCAGATTCAGCGCAACTTCTTCGCGGCTCTAATCAAAGCGCTCCCTGCTGGCGCAGCAGCCTGTTATCAGGCAACAGCCACCATCATCCATGGCTTACGAGCAATTGGGATTGCTGCCATGGCTGATGCTTTAGTCGATAACCGACGGCATATCCTTTCGGCCTTTGGTCTGCACCAGGCTTGGCGCCGCGATGAATTAGGCGCGTTAGCCCGCAGCACCCAGCGCCACCAGGCAACGGTTGCCATCGCCAATTATCCGGGGTTAGCCGCGGCTTTGAGTGGGCAACCCTTAACGGCTTTCAGAGCGATAATTGAATAAACAAATAAGTGGTCAGCCGCGATACGGTTGACCACTTATTTTAAGCCGGCAACATAACGCCAACCGCCATCCCAATTTGTTTTCCTGCTTGGAGCCAGGCCTTGGCGCGCTTTTGTAAGGCCGTATGTGCAGTGTACTGGGCCGGATCTGCTTGCCACGCCCCAAATAGCCGTTCTTCAGCCTGGTGCGCCGCCGGATCGACGGTGACCACCTGAAACCGATTTTGAAATTGGCGAATGTTGCTGGTTGCTGGCAGCAAAGCTTGGAGCGCCGGGCTCATCAGCCATGAATCACACACTAGCGGCAACTGGCCAAACCGCGCTTGCGCCAAGGCAAATGCCTCATCGCAGGCTACTGGCGATAGTGGTCCATCGGCCGGAATGTGCACTTGCAGCGCCTGGGTTCCGGCTGCCAGCGGCCCCAGCACGGTGGTTGGCTGCCAAGGTTCGAATTGCAACCGGCCTAGCCGCACCACCTGATGCACCAAGGTGAAACGCAGCCAGTCGTTTTCGGTGACGCCAATGCCGCCTTGTTTCTGAGTGTAATCGGCCGCCCAGATCGCAATGTCGCGCCCATCAGCCACCCATTCAGCCGTTGTCGCGTAATGGGCCTGTTCACCATAAAGCAACTGCGCGAACACTTGTAAAGCGAGCGCCGGCTGCCCAGCGAGACGCGCCAAAAAAGCCGGTTCATCGGCTGCCAACTGGCGCCACTGTTCCAAATCCGGCACCGGCTGCATTGCCACCGCTTGCGCCGCTGAGGGCAGACCGATGGCGGTCAGCCATGCTTCAAATGTCATCTTGGCGCCTCCTTTGCCTGAGCTTGTCATTATCTTTTTAATATAGCACACCTGTTAATAGTCGCCGCCAGGAGGGCCGTTTTGATACAGTTAAGGTAACCATTTTTGAAAGGAGCGCTGGTCGATGAAAAAGTCTCGGCATCTTTCTGCCCCGCAAGCCATTTTGCTCAGCTTCGCCGCCATGATTGCCATTGGGACTGGTCTGCTCGCGCTGCCTTGGGCCAGCCAAAGCGGCCAATCGGTAAGCCTACTAGACGCCTTTTTCACTGCGACGAGCGCGAGCTGCGTGACCGGGCTGGTGGTGGTCAATACCATGGAGCATTGGACCTGGTTCGGCCAGCTTGTAATCATCACCCTCATTCAACTCGGCGGGATTGGGTTCATCACGGTGGTGACCGGCGCCCTGATTATTTTTCGCCAGCGCATTGGCCTCAGACAGCGGCTAACCATTCAAACCATGTTCAATCAAAGCTCGCTTGGTGGCATGACGCGGCTGGTCTGGCAGGTGCTACGCTACACCGCGGTGATTGAAGGGACTGGCGCAGTGCTACTATCGGTAGGGTTTTTGACCGCCAATCGCGGCTACAGCTTCTTAGAATCAGTCTGGTACGGCATTTTCCATGCCATTTCGGCCTTTTGCAACGCTGGCTTCGATTTGGTGGGCACTCAATCGCTGGCTGAATTTCAAGGCCATTGGCTGATCAATTTCATTGTCATGGCCCTGATTACGCTCGGCGGTCTGGGCTTCACCGTACTCCATGAACTGCGGCATTTCAAAGCCAAAAACCACTGGCGCCGGCTCAGCATGCACACGCAGCTGGTCTGCGGTACCAGTGCGGTGTTGGTGGTCGCTGGCACGTTGCTGTTTGCCTTGCTCGAATGGCAAGGTGCCCTGGACCACTTGGCGACGCCGCAAAAATGGCTCGCCGCCGCTTTCGAATCTGTGACCCTGCGCACTGCCGGCTTTGCCACCATTGATCAAAGTCAACTGAACCCGCTCAGCCAACTGCTGGCGACCGGGTTCATGTTCATCGGCGGCTCACCTGCCGGCACTGCCGGCGGGGTCAAAACGATCACCCTGGCGCTGCTGGTCGCCGCTGTGAGTTCCGGTTTGCACGGCCACACTGGCATCGTGATTGCCGGGCGCCGCCTACCGCTGGCGCTGGTCCAAAAAGCCTTGGCAGTGTTTTTCGCCTTGTTTGCCGTCGTGGTGCTTGCGGTGCTGATCCTGCATTTTTCGGAGGCCAGCAACAGCTTCGCGCCGACGCTGATGGAAACTATTTTTGAAGCCACCAGTGCCACCGGCACCGTGGGGCTCACCACGGGTCTGACACCGTACTTGTCCCCTATCGGCAAGGTCACCATCGCCCTGTGCATGTTCATTGGCCGCTTGTCGCCCCTGACTTTAGTGGTCGCGTTGAGCTTGCGCCAAAACGCTGACTCACATGTCATCGACTACCCCGCCGCCAATGTCATTATTGGCTAGAAAGGAGCCGCTATGAAAAACCAACAAGCCCGCAGTTTTGCGATTTTCGGCCTCGGCCGTTTTGGCACCAGCATTGTCTCGCACCTAGCCGAGGAGGATGTTGAGCTTCTGGCCGCCGACCGTGACCTCGCCCGCGTTGAGGCGGTCAGCGCTTGGGTGGACCAGGCTGTGGTTGGTGACGCCAGTGACGAAGCGTTTTTGACGCGACTGGCCATCGAGCATTTTGGCGTGGTGGTGTTTGCCATGGGTGAGGACTTCGAATCCAGTGTCATGGGCACGATGGTCGCCAAAGAGCGCGGCTGCCCCCGCGTTGTGGTCAAGGCGCTGGACCCGCGCCAAGCCAAAATTCTCACCCGCGTCGGGGCCGATCAGGTGGTACTGCCCGAGGTCGAAATGGGCGCCAAAATTGCCCGCAGCCTCGTCAATGCCAATATTATCGATGCCTTTGCTCAAATCGACGGCATCGACATCACTGAACGGCGGCCTGACCCGCAGTGGATCGGCAAAACTCTCGCCGAGGCGGATGTCCGGCGCAATGCCGGGGTGGAGGTCTTGGCGTTAATTCGCGCCGGGCAGACCCAGATTCCGGTTAAGGCGGAAACGGTGCTCATGGCCGAGGATGTGCTGGTAACCGTGGCGAGTGAATAAAACGCAAAAAGTGGTCGTCGCTTTCCATCAAGCGACGGCCACTTTTAGATTGTGGTACTTGAAAGCCACCATTTATGCGGCTTCTGGCGTCAAACCTTCTTCTTTTTGCAAAGACCGATCATAGATTCGAATGAACGGTAGCGAAATCAGAATGTCCATAATCAAAATGGCAATCCAGAGCACCACATTACGCCAATCCATGGAGGCGAGGAACACTTGCAAAATCCCCGGCGTGGTCCATGGTGTGTAGATATAAAACTTACCAACAACGCCGGCCAAAGTCAGGAAGTAAACAATAGTCAGGTTCAGCACCGTGCAGATGACGTTTGGAATGAAGAACCACAAGTTAAGCACGGTGGGAATCCCGAAAATCAAAGGTTCGTTGATGTTAAACAAGGTGCCAATCGGTGCCAGCTTGCTCAACGAACGGAGGCGAGCTGACCGAGCAATTAAAATCATTGCAATCAGGAAGGCTGGGTAGGTAATCCAGCCGCCCCACACACTGTAGAAGGCCCCGGCGAAGATATGCGTCATCGCATGGCCCGCTTGGTATTGCTTCAGGTTCAAAGCGATATTTAGCGTTGTGATTGGCGTGACAATCGTCCCAATCATGTTGTCACCGTGAATACCGAAGAACCATAATGTTTTCGCCAGCACAGCCAATAACAAAATGACTGGCAAGGTGCCGCTGACATTGGCGAATGGCGCAAAAACCAAATAAATGACACCGACCAGGTAAGACTGGGTGGTCGCGACACAGATGGCATTCAAGGCGACGAAGATGACGGTGGTGACCACCATCGGCACCAGCACCTCAAACGGCGCGGCAACCCCTGATGGCACGGAGGACGGGAGCTTAATCGTCCAGTGGTGCGTGATGAATAAGCGATTGATTTCAACGACCGCAATCGCAATCAGCATCGCCCCAAACATCCCTTTGGCGCCCAGATCGGCCTGCGGTAAGTATTGGATGGTCTTGACGGTTTCAGATGGTGAAGCAGCAATGAAAAAGGCAAACAGCGCCGAAACCAGGTTTGTCACCAAATTCATCTTGTAATGCTTGGAGAGATAGTAAGTAATCGCCACCAACACATATGGGGCCAACAATCCGATAGTCAGGTTGTACGGTACCATCAAGACATTGGCATTCGCGGTGGCCCACTTTTGCCATGCCAGCATAAACGCAAAGAAGAAGTTCGTTGCCTTCATCCCAGTCGGAATCGGTGGTGAGGCTAGTAAAATCGAAAAGCCCCCAATAATCGTCAGTGGAATAATGGCAGTCATCCCGTCACGAATTGCGGCCAGGTACTTTTGATTGCCGATCTTAACGGCAATTGGATTGACCTTAGCTTGAATCCAGTCGGTGAGTTTGGCAGTTCCTTCAGCCATGAATGACACCCCTTTGGTGAATTAATTTTGAATACGAGGTAAGCGTAACCGCTTTAGGAATATTTTTCAAGTATTATTTTTTTATGGAATATTTTTCATTTTAGGATTACACTAACTGACGTAGGCAATCCAAATTTGCCTTATGGAGCCCATTTGTGATTAGGGAAGTGCTAAACTGAAAGCGCGGAAAATATTCCGGATACTGTTCAAAGTTGAAACGTGGAGGCCATAAGATGGACATCATCAGACAGATCGAGCTGTACTACGCAAATATGACCAAATCCGAGCGCGCCGCGGCTGATGCCATCATGGCTGACATGCAAATTGTGGCGGAGCAGCCCATAAAAGAAGCAGCCCAAGCATACGGCGTTTCCGCCACGACGCTGGTCCGGCTAGCGAAACGGCTGGGATTGTCCGGATACAGCGAACTGGCGTTTCAGACCAAAAACTATCTGACGGAACATCGCATCACCCCATCCAAAAAAGCGCAGCAAGCCCCTGAAATGGCGAGTCTCATTCAATCTTTCATCGGGGCCTTTGAACAAATGATCACACCGGAAGTGGAAAACGCTGTCGCCCAGTTGGCGACGGCATTGCACGGCAAGCATCGCATCTTAGCAGTCGGCTTAGGCCACTCCGGTTTAGCGGCAGAACATCTCAAATATCTGATGTTGAGTCGCGGCCTGTTCATTTCCACTGTCACTGATGGCATCTTGATCGAACGGCTACCACCATTGATGCAATCAGGCGATCTGATTATCATCTTCTCGTCCTCGGCTGCTGTTGACACCTATGCGAAAATTTTTAAACGAGCGAGCAAAAAAGACATCACGTTCGCCCTCGTGACGATGAATCCTAACGCCCCTGTGCTACAAAAAGCTGACATTCAGTTGGTCCTGCCAATGGTGCACAGTCTGGATACCGATGCCAAGGGGATTCGCTACATCGACTCCCGGCCCGTGTTTGACGTCTTAGTCAGTTGCCTCACCCGCTACTACAGTGATGTCTACCCTAACGCCTAATGCTAGCAAGTGGTTCACTCCAGATTCGGAAAGGAGTTTCAATGAATGAAAATAGAACAAGTGATTGCGCAAGTGAAGGCCTATCATCGTGGGGTTTGGCATGGTGAAGTGATTGATCCCGCGACCACGCGTGATCAAGTCTTATTTGGCGACCCAGACCAACCCTGCACCGGCGTCGTCACGACCTGCTGGGCCTCGCTGGCGGTGATTCGGCAAGCAGCTGCGCAAGGGGCAAACCTGATTATTTGCCACGAAGCCTTGTTTTGGAATCATGGTGATCACACCGGCTGGCTGGAGGAAACGAACAACCAAACCTACGCGGCCAAAGTGGCCTTGCTTAAGGCAAATCATATCGTGGTTTGGCGTGACCACGATCACATGCATTCGGGAATTCCGCTGGCTGATGGCACTTTCGTTGACGGCATTTTCTATGGTCTGGCCAAACAACTCGGCTGGGAAAACTATATTCTCAATGACGCTGATGTACTGACGGCTTTTGAATTACCTGCCGCCACTACCGCCCAAGCAGTGGCTGAGCATCTGATTACCAGCCTGCATCTGAACGGGGCGCGAATTATTGGCGAGCCCGCTACGCCCGTGAAAAAAATTGCCGTCCCCACTCACGTCTTTGGTGACGCTAAAGGTTACATTACCAAAGCCGAAAAGGATCAATACGATCTTTTCATGTCCTTGGAGCTGATTGATTTTACCTTGAGCGAATACATCCAAGACGCCAGCCTCAATGGGCAAAACAAGGCGATTGTGGCTGTTGGTCACTTTAATGTCGAAGAGCCCGGCATGGCTTATCTGGCCACCTATCTGCCAAAGATTATCGGCAGCGAAATTCCAGTGTCGTTTGTTCAGTCTGGGGATATGTACCACTACATCAAGGCATAATGCAGTACGATTAACCACCACCCTAGCACCTTAACCCAATCATGAAAAAGACTTATGCGTTGGCTACCTTCCACAGCCAGCGCATAAGTCTTTTTGTTAGCGAGCAAATTTTTTTGGTGCTAATCTACTTTCACCTGCTCAGGTCATCCCCTGGGCGGTAAAAGGAGGCGAGTCATGCGACGCTGGCTGAACTTGATGATTCTGGGCGTGTTTTTCTTCATGGTGATTGTCGATGGCAGTATCGTCACCATTGCGATTCCTGCCATGGCACATGGGCTGGCAGTGGGCACGGAGCGCGTGGGGTTGGTAATCAGCATCTACTTGGTCACGATTAGCGCGCTACTGCTGCCATTTGGCCAACTCGGCGCACAATGGGGCCGCGAACGGTGTTTTATGCTGGGTACCTTGGCGTTTCTGGTTGGCTCTTGGTTAACTGGTGCCGGCGCGCAGCTGAGCTGGGTGCTTGGTGGCCGGGTCCTTCAAGGCGTCGGCGCCAGCCTGACCATGGCCAATAGTTATGCACTAGTGGCGGATTGGTTTCCACCGCAACAACTTGGTCGGGCATTTGGCATCGAAAGTATTTTTATTTCGCTCGGCGGACTAGCGGGTCCGGGACTTGGCGGGCTGGTGTTGACCCACTGGGACTGGCGGTATCTGTTCTGGCTGAACTTACCCATCGGCGGCTTGTGCTTGTTGGCGGCGATGCTTTGGTTTCCGCGCGCCGCTTCCCACCAGCGACTGCATCTCGACTGGGGTGGCACCGGGCTTTTGATGGCGCTGGCAATCGTCTTTTACGTCAGCACCGCTAGCAGCTTGACGCAACCAGGGCTAGCGTTGCTGGGGCTGGCGCTCAGTGGTGGTCTTTTGTGGCTACTGGTACGGTGGGAACAACGTAGCCCGCACCCGCTTTTGAACCTGGCTTTACTCAAGACCCCGACGTTCGGCTGGCCTTTGGCGGCGGCGTTCACGACTTTTGTGGCGGCCTACTTTTTCACTTTACTCGGGCCGATTTATCTACAGGTCGTCGTTGGCCTCTCCCCGGTGGCCACCGGTGCGGTGTTGATGGCGGGGCCGCTGGTGGCGATTGTCGCCAATCCCTTGGCGGGCATGGCCGCTGATCGCTGGTCGCAGCCGCGCGTGATGCAAAACGGGCTACTGTTACTGCTGCTGAGCTCTTTAGGACTGGTGCTACTGGCTGGCGAATTTGAGCCGCTGGCGTTTCTGCTAGTCTCTGTGGTCATGGCCATTGGCACCAGCGTTTTTGGCACCGCCAATAGCGCCTTTTTGATGCGGGAGGTCACGCCGGAACAACGCGGGGCCGCTGGAGCGCTGACGGCGCTGCTGCGCGAAGTCGGGCTGGTGCTAGGCGTGAGCTTGGCGAGCACTAGTTTCTATGGCAGTCTTGATGCTTTGGCTGGCCAGCCGCTGACCACGGCGCTCGGCCAACCAGTTAGCCGCCTGCTCATGGCGCAGCATCTCGCTTATGCGCTGGCGACCCTCATTTTGCTGGGCGGCTGGTGGCTCAATCGCAGGCTGCTCAATAGCGGGCACGCGCCGCGGCGTCACGCCAGCCCACCCGATTTATTTTCATTGTTTGAAGCAAGGTTTCGTTCAAGGAGGTTATAACCATGGCAACTACGGTGACTGTTTTAGGCAAAATTCAACCACTTTTGACCATTCCGGCAGACTTCACCCGCATCACCAGCGAGCCGCGTTCGCGCAATGGCGAAGCGGTGCGGGTTGATCGCTATCAGCACCAGCGGCCGGTACAATGGTTCGGCCCGCATGTGACGCTGGTGTGGGGCGCCGATGACCGCTTGCTGAGCTTCAATGCTTTTACCGCCACCAGCAGTGCGTCGCTGCCCACCCAAGTCGCCGCCCGGCAAATCGCCATGCAGGTGTGGCAAGCACTGGATCCAAGCTATGCGGCGGGGTTGGACTACATGCGCACTGACCGCCTCACCCGGTATTTCGAAATTGACGATCAACGCATTGACATTCCGGTGTGGTGGGTCAAGTTTGCCCATCGCAATGGTAGTTATAACTGGGTCTCGGTGGGCGCTGGCGGCCAAGTCGTCGAAATGGAACGCGAATCCATGTGGGATTACATGCGCAGCCGGCGCGCAACCGAGGAGTGGAACTACGATGACTGGGTGCTGGCGCGCGAAGGTCAAGGCCCGCAACCAGCCGCTCCGGCCGCGCTCACGTAGGTGGTCGCCATGGCCAAAACAATGGATCAAGTGATTGCGGCCCTCGGCGCTGCCAATGACCGCCTAAATCGACTCGAGGAAGTGGATTACGTCACCGCCGCTTACAAGGGCTTCAGTGCCAGTGGCGACACCTTGGAAGAGGTGCAAACCGCGATTGACGAAACTCAGGCGCAAATCGAAGCCTTGCAGCGCCAGCTCGACCGGCTCAATGATCAGCTCACTTAGGGACAGCAAAACGCCGAGTCGCCAGCAGCGATTCGGCGTTTTCTGATTCAAAAGCATCAGTCGACCACATCAATGCCCAGACTGGCGGCAATGGTAGCGGCCTGCCACTGGTTGAGCTTCAAGCCGCGCAGTAAACTCGGCGTGAACAGCAGACTGTCAAACCGCGATTGGCTGAGATCAACCAACTTCAGCGGCGTCCCACTGAAGTCCGCGCCGGTCACCTCACCACCAGTGACGGTCAGGCCCGGTTTCAGTAGTTTGACTGCTTGAAAACTACTTTCCGTCAGTTGGGTCTCTTTGAAGCTGACTGCCTTCAGTTTGCTTTCAGCTAATATCAGATAACTGGCCTGACAGTCGGTGACGGTCACCTGATGCCAGACGCTGCGGGTAAAATCGGCGCCCATCAGCTGACAACCACTGAACTGGCAGCGATACATCACACTTTCGGTGAAATCGGCATTCAGGAATTGACTGCCCTTAATTGTACAATCCAGCCACTCGCCGCCGCGAAAATCGGTTTGCTCAAACTGGCAGTTGCTGAAGGTCACGCCAGCCAGTTTTAGCTCATGCTGTGACACAGTCAGCCGGCAATGGTCGTAAGTTTCCCCCTCTACTGCGGCATCTAGCCTCAGCGTTTGGTGTTCAATCATCGGCAGTCGCTCCTTGGTTAGCTTGGGTTGAGGCCAAAGCGGTTTGTAAGGCCGCCAAGCCCAGTGTCATCGCGGCAATCATCGGTGTGAGGCGTCGGTACATCGCCGCTTCCGGGGCGTACTTGGCCCGGGCGACGGTGGTTTTATGAATGATGGATTGAATCGGCGCCACACTGGCGTTCATTTGGGCCAGCGGCGGCATGCGATCCCCGCTGACCAGCGCGCTGACGACTTGCAAGGCGGTAATGCGATTAACCAGCAGCGTGGCCTGCGCCGTGCCTGGGGCAAACTTCGGCTGCATGCGCTGGCAGTTTTGAATGGTGGCGGCGTAGATTTTCAGCGCCGCGGCGCGTTGATCATTAGTGACGTTCATCATTGAGCCTCCTTGGCGCCGAGGCCACTCGGCGCAGTCGCTGGGCTAATTATTTCACTTATACCACTGATTCGCGGCACAATAAAGGCAGTAGTAGGCGAATGGCAAAGGTCATTCGTCGGCACCAAAAAGCTTACCAGTGACGCTAATCCCAATCAAAGCGAGGTGTTTTTGATGACCACGCCCTGCCTAACCCTCGGTCAAATCGTTGCCGAAGCCGTCAACGTTGGTCTTGAAGTCGAGAAAATGCGGGTGACCCCTCAGAGTCTGCTCAGCGCGGCGCCATTTCCTGATGACTTAGAGCCGGCTTTGAGCCATTTTGTCACGCGGGAATTTTTCACCGCGCAACTGGAGTTCACGCTGCCTGCCACTCCCAACGTAACCCAAAACATCCGGCATGGCACGGCCATCATTCAGGCGGTGGCGGAGCAGCTGCCAGCCGAAGACTGCCTGTGGCCGTACAGCTGCCCGCCGCTGTTGCCTCAGGTCTCGCCGGCTTTGATCTCGCCCTACCCTGAGCGGTCTTACCCTTACCGGCAAAAACTAAGTCGCCTTTACCCGCTGCCGCGCCTAATGAACACCGGGGTGCACATCAACTTTAGCTTTCGGCCCGCGGCGATGGCCTTCATCCTAGCCGAAACCGGCTTTGCCGACGCCGATGCCCTTTATGTCCACCTGGCCCAGTATTTCATGTTGCATCACTGGGTCTTCACCTATCTGTTCGGGGCCACTCCAGCCGCACTGACGGGTTATTTTACTGAGGAAACCCCACCTTTGCCGGTCCGCAGCCTCCGCAACAGCCGGTTTGGCTTTCCTCGCAACATCGCTGGGGATTACGTCTCCGTTCCTCGCTATGTGGCGCGCATCCAAGCAGCCATTGAAGCTGGGCAGCTGATGAAGGCAGGACAATATTACGAACCGGTCCGGCTGAAAAGCGGTGCCAATAAAAACCCGGAACATCTGCTGGAGGCCGGTATCTCACATCTCGAGCTGCGCGGCTTTGACCTCAACCCCTTCACTCCGCTTAGCGTCACTGCCAATCAACTGCGCTTGGTGCAAAGCCTGGCGTTGTATTTTGCCTATCAGCCGCAGCTAAACGCTGCAACGCTGGCGGCAAATTTAGCCGCGGCGCGTCAGCTCAATGACCGCGTGGCCTTAGAAGATCCCCACGCGCCATCAGAGTGTCAGGAAGCGGGGGTAGCGCTGCTAACGCCACTGGCCGCCTTTGCCGCGCAGAACGACTTTCCGGCGGCTTATCAAAGTAGCATTCAGGCCGCCTTGAAGGCCTTTGAGGATAGTACGCAGACTTTAGCCTATCAAATTTGGCAACAAGCACCTGTCTTTGCAACGCGTTAAAAATCACGGCCGCGCCAGCTTCAAAAAGCCATTCCTAGTCATCATGGGAATGGCTTTTTGCCGTCAACAGGCCGACCACCTACACCGCCTAGTGCCCAGCCGGATCGATCTGCCGCACCAAAAGCGCCGCGGCAGCCAGGGTCATAAGCGCCGTTATCACCACTGTCGCCAGTGGCTGGGCCAGAAGCAGCGTCAGGCTATAAGCGACGACCAGCAAGCCGGCGATGACCGCATAGCTGGTTTGGTTGGTTTGATAGCGAGCCCGCTGGTAGTGCCGCGCCAACCACAACCCCAGATACATCAACCCAATCCCAGCATAAAGGAAGGTAATGGCAAAAGCGCGGTTGACCGCTGGCGCTGTGATGTCGCGCAGCGCAACCGTCACCATACTGATGCCAAAAATAATGGGATAGTGCAGATAAATCAACAAATTGCCGGTTTCACCGGCTTTTTTTTCGTCGATCAAGTGATCAAACACGGCGATATAAGCGAAAAACAAGCTCGCCACGATCAGAAAAATCAGCACCGACACCACGGAAAAGGTCTGGCGGGTGAAATAACCGGCAATCCCGACAATGGTTTCACCAAACAGCACAATCGACAGCTCGGTCACTCGTTCCAACAGATGCGAGAAAATAATCGGGTGCTTACTGGTCAATTTGCCCGTAAAGGCCGGGGCCACCCAACTGACGAGCACGCCGATTGCCGCCAGCCAGAGGCCTGCGCGCAGCGGCAAAAAGCCGGCCCCGAGCAAGCTCAGGGTCCGCACCCCTAGGATGCCGCTAAAGGCTTGGGCAATGGCGCGATCATCACGGTTGGCGGTGCGCTGCCACACCAATAAGTACTGCAGGCACAGTGTCAACGACAACAGCCCCGCCGCAATGAAAAACGGCCGTAAATTGGCATCAAGCACTGACGAAAAGCTATTGGCCATGTAGAGTACGATCATCATGTCGCCAAACATAAACCCAATATCGGTCCAAGACGATGCCCCGAAGCGATTGACGAACACCGTTTGCACCATCCAGGAATTAATAAACACGATCACCACGAAGGCAAACACCACCAGGGCCAGCGGCGCAATCACGCCGTGCTCGAGCTGATGCAAGAGTCCTGTCGCTCTGGAAATCATGTAGACAAAGACCAGATCATAAAATAATTCAATCATCGAAACGGGTTTGCTCATGTGCGGCCTCCTCAGTTTTGAACCAGCATACCACCCATATTTTAGCCCCACACCTGACCGTTAAGTGGTTCGCCCTATACCTATCCGTTATGTGTCCATAGTCGATATAGGCATTAGACATTCTACCAACTGCTCCGTAAGCTAATGCCGAAGAGATCACGGAGGGATAGCATGAAAACCATTCAACTCAACAACGGGATTAAGATGCCCCAACTCGGCTACGGCGTATTTCAAATCGATGACTCAGCCCAGTGTGAGCAAAGCGTCCTCGATGCGCTACAAACCGGCTATCGGCTCATCGACACCGCCGCCTGCTATGGCAACGAAGCCGCGGTTGGCAAAGCCATCGCCAAATCGGGCATTCCACGCACCGAGATTTTTATTTCAAGCAAAGTCTGGATTCAAACCAACGGCTACGAGCAGACACTGGCGTCTTTTCAAAAGACGCTGGCAAATCTGCAAACCGATTATCTCGATCTTTACCTTATTCACATGCCCTATGGGGACTACTACGGTAGCTGGCGGGCGATGCAGGAACTGTACCGCGCCGGCAAAATTCGCGCGCTTGGGGTCTGCAATTTTCTGCCTGACCGGCTAGTCGATTTGATGGCCAGCTTCGACACGGTCCCTGCCGTCAACCAAATCGAACTGCATCCCTTTTCCCAGCGGCGCGCCTTGCGCACACTAATGGCCAAATACCGCATCACGCCCATGGCCTGGGCACCGTTTGCCGAAGGTCAGCATCAACTTTTTACTGATCCAACTTTGACCGCCATTGGGGCGCAGTACAGCAAAACCGCGGCCCAAGTCACATTACGGTGGTTAGAGCAGTCCGGCGTGGTGGCGATTCCCAAATCCGTGCATCTCGCCCGCATCCGGCAGAACTTCACCATCGATGATTTTGCCTTAAACGCCAGTGATATGGAAAAAATTAACCAACTCGATACTGGTCAACCACTCATTCTGGATGTCGCCAGCTGCCGCGAAGCCTACCGCCTGCATCACATCACCTTTGTTCAGTAATCACTTGGCAAAAGCGCCCGCAACGCCGCCAAAAAAGCGCCGGCCGCAGGTGACTGCGGTGTGTTTTTGGGCCAAATCAAACTTGCCTTGGCTTCTAGTCGCGGCGTCAAGGGCACGAACCGCAAAGTTGAATCCGCGGTGTTGATGATGCCATCCAAACAAAGGGCAATACCGACCCCCGCCTCGACCATGATGGCGGCGTTGTAAAGCAAATTGTACGTCGCAACCACATTCAGCTGCAGCTCGCTGGTCCCCAACCAATCGGTCAGGTAGCTGATGCTGCCATGCTGCTGCGACATAATGATCCGCTGATCGGCTAACTCCGCAGCGGTCACCGCCGCTTTTTGCGCCAGCGGTGAATCTTCACGGACCAAAACGCCCCAAGCGGTCGTCCCGGGTAAATTAAGAAAGTCACTCTCATCTTTGTTGGTTGGCTCCATCACCACCCCGAAGTCAAACACCCCCGCATGCAATCGTTGCTTGACCTCATTGGCATCCGTGCTGTAAATGCCGACTTGCACCTTGGGCGCGGTTTGCCCGAGTTGGCTAATCGCCTGACCGATGGTGACCATCATCGGCGCCTCAGCGCTCCCAATCATAATCTCACCGGTGACTTCCTGGGTCTGGTTCACATTGGCCATGGTCTTATCTGCCAACACAACGATCTGGCGGGCCTGGTTGGCAAAGTATTCACCCGCCGGAGTCAGCTCGATGCTGCGACTGCCGCGCTCAAACAAGGTCACGCCCAGCTCATCCTCGAGGTCCTTAAGCTGCCGCGAAATCGTGGGTTGCGACACATGTAGCCGCTCCGCCGCGCGGGAAATGTTGCGCTCATTCACGACCATCAAAAAGTAACGTAAAACCCGCAGTTCCATCCGAGACCCCTCCATTCCTATTAGGCATAGTATAGCATCATTTTTAAGTATTAGACATAACGCGTACTTGCCCTTATGCTGAACCTATCAAAGGAGGTCACACCATGAATTTTGACCATCTCATTAACGCCGGCCATGTCAGCTGGGGCGGCGCTACTGCGGCGGCAGTCCACGCCGTGGTGGAGGAAACCAGTGCCTTGCTGATTGCCCTCAACCAAGCCACCACCGATGAAGCTAGACGGCAGCAGTTAACCGCCATCTTAGGCTATCCCCTGCCAGCGAGTTCAGTGCTGAATCCACCTTTTCAAACCGACTTTGGCCGCCACACCACCATTGGGGCTAATGTCTTCATCAACCGTGACTGCTTCTTCGTGGATCTTGGGGGCATTACCCTTGATGACGGCGTCTTGCTCGGTCCGCGGGTGACCTTAATTTCGGTCAATCATAGTGAAGACCCCACGCAGCGTCGGGATTTGGTCCTCAAAGCAGTCCACATTAAAACTGGCGCGTGGCTGGGCGCCAACGTCACCGTATTACCTGGCGTCACCATTGGCGAACATGCGATTGTCGGCGCTGGTGCTGTGGTCACAAAGGATGTCCCGGCTAACACGATTGTCGCCGGTGTGCCGGCCCAAGTCATTCGTCCTATCCAATCCGCTCACACGGAGAACCGTTATGCGTAAAAATAAAATGGTAAGGAGTCCCCAAAATGGATAACTATATTTTCAAACTCAGTCCCGAGGTTTCACGCAAAACCGTGCGTTTTCACAATCGCTACGGCATCGAACTGGCAGCTGACCTCTACACGCCCAAAACCATGAAGAACGACCATAAATATCCTGCTTTGGTGGTTGGCCCGCCGTACAGCGGCGTCAAGGAACAAGGCCCTGGCATTTACGCCCAGGAAATGGCCCAACGCGGTTATGTGACGTTAGCCTTCGACCCGTCTTTCAACGGTTTTTCTGGCGGGAACCCGCGGCACGTCTCTAGTCCCGACATTTTTGTGGAAGACTTTCACGCCAGTGTTGACTATCTGGGCACGCGGCCATTTGTTGACCGCGAACGTATCGGCGTGATCGGCATTTGCGGCAGTGGCAGTTTTGCCCTAAGCGCTACCGCAGTTGACCCGCGGATCAAAGCCGTCGCCACCGCCAGCATGGTTGACATTGCCGCTGCGCACCAGGAAGGCACCAAAGAAGAACGCCAGGCCCACCTTGCTGCCATTGCTGAGCAACGTTACGTCGACTTTGAAAGCGACCAGCCAGCGTTAGGGGCCCGTGGCTCTGCACTGGCCGATGAAAATGATGATCCCGTGTTCCGAGAATTCGGTGACTTTTATTTCACGAGTCGCGGCTGGCACCCGAACGCCATTACCACCTTCACTGAAACCTCCAGCATGGCCTTCATGAACTTTACCCTGCTGGACAAAATCGCGGAAATCTCGCCGCGTCCGCTCATGTTAATTGCCGGGGATCAGGCCTTTTCCAAAGGTTTCTCCGAGCGTGCTTATGAAGTGGCCGTCGAGCCCAAGCAGCTGGTCATCATTCCCGGCGCCAATCACATTGACCTTTACGATGACACGACTAAGATTCCATTTGCTAAGCTGCAAGCCTTCTTTGACGAAGCCCTGTAGTCACCTGGCACATCGGGTTTGCCTGCGATGTGCCTTTTTTAGGAGACCTTTATGAATCAATATAGTAATGATTATTTTGAAGGGGAACGCCCCTTGTTTGCCGAACATGATGCCCGCATCGACCGCACGGTATTTGGGCAAGGCGAATCGCCGCTGAAGGAAAGTCGCAACATTCAACTGACGAACACCATTTTCAAATGGAAATATCCGCTATGGTACAGTCGTCATATCCAAGCCGATCATACGGCCTTTGAAACCATGGCCCGCTCTGGGATTTGGTACACCCATGACATCACCATCACCAACAGCGCCTTGCAGGCTCCCAAACTCTTTCGGCGCAGCAGTCAGATTCGGCTCGCGCATGTACACTTTGCGGCTGCCGAGGAAACGATGTGGTCCTGCGATGATATTCGCCTTGAAGACGTCCAGATCAATGGCGACTATTTTGGCAAGGATAGTAGCAACATCTATCTCGACCAGGTGAAGCTGATTGGCAATTACTGTTTCGATGGCGCGAAAAACATCGAAGCACACCATTCAACCTTCATCGCCAAGGATGCCTTCTGGAACTGCGAAAATGTGACCCTGTATGACTCGACCATCATCGGAGAATATCTGGCTTGGAATACCAAGCATCTGACCTTGATCAATTGCACCATCGAAAGTCAGCAGGGTCTCTGTTACATCGATCATTTAAGTATGAAAAATTGCCAGCTGCTGCGCACAGATTTGGCCTTTGAGTACTGCAGCAATATTGATGCGGAGATTACGTCTGATATCTTAAGTGTCAAAAACCCCATCAGCGGCAGCATTCGCGCCCATGGTATCGACACTTTGATTCTTGATCGCACCAAAATCGACCCAAGCCAAACTAAAATCACCACTACGGTACCAATTGTAGAAAGGAAGTCGGCCTAATGTACGACTTTGACCACGCTCCGGATCGGCGCGCCACCAATTCAGTTAAATGGGCTGTTCACCCCGGCGAGCTCCCGATGTGGATTGCTGACATGGATTTCCGCACAGCCCCAGCCATCTTGACCGCGATGCAGAAAAAAATTTCACTTGGGGCTTTTGGCTACGAAGCGCCAGGACCAGACTACTTCGCCGCGGTTGCGACTTGGTACAGTGAGATGCACCACACCAAGCCGGCGCCTGATTGGATGCTTTTTGCCACTGGAGTCATCCCCGCTTTATCCGCCATTGTGCGTCGGATAACGCAGGTTGGCGACAATGTTTTAGTGCAGGCGCCAGTCTATGATATTTTCTACCACTCCATTGAAAACAACGGGCGGCATGTGCTTTCTAGCGACTTGTGCTATCAAGACGGCCACTATCACATCGACTGGGCAGACCTAGAGGCCAAACTCGCGGCGCCGCTGACCACGATGATGATTTTATGTAACCCGCATAATCCCATTGGTAAGGTCTGGTCGCAGGCGGAACTGGAACAGATTGCGACGCTGTGCCTGCGCCATCACGTTGTTTTGGTGGCTGATGAGATTCATGGCGATCTGGTTTGGCAGGGGCCAGACTACACACCGGTGTTTTCACTCCCGGCGCCACTGCATAACAACACCATCTCGCTGGTTTCACCAAGTAAAACCTTTAACGTTGCCGCTCTCCACGCCGCCACCGTCATTGTGCCAGATCCTGCATTACGGGCGCAGGTCAATCGCGGTTTGAATACCGATGAGGTGGCAGAGCCAAACCTGCTGGCCATTCCCGGCACGATTGCGGCTTACACGCAAGGCGCCGGTTGGTTACGCGCCCTACGCCGGCAATTGGCGGCTAATGCCGAGCAAGCCAAACGCTTCATCGCCGCCAACCTGCCAGAGGTCAAAGTGATTGAAAGCTCCGCCACCTATCTGATGTGGCTCGATGTGCAGGCCATTTCAACCAACGCCGAAAAGCTAGCTTCAGCCTTGCGCGCTTCCACCGGCCTGATTGTCTCCGCCGGCAGCGTCTACCGCGGTGATGGCACGCATTTCCTCCGGCTTAATTTTGCCTGCCCGCCTGCCATGTTAGCGGATGGCCTGAACCGGTTGGCTAAGGGTATTAAGCTCTATGAGCATGCATAAAGGACTGCCTCAAGCCAACAAGAAAGGACTGCTCCAATGTCAAAAATTCTCATTCTCGGCGCGCATGGCGCCACCGCCCAAATCGTGATAGATCGCTTGCTGGCTGAAACCCAAACGGATTTGGTGCTTTACTTACGCCACGCTGCCCGGCTCAACCGTTATCAGCCGAACCCGCGCGTGACTTTAATTGAAGGCGACGCGCAGGATGTCGCCGCTTTGACCGCAGCGATGGCTGATGTCGATGTGGTTTATTCCAACCTTGGCGGCGTCCAGCTCGCCACCTTCACCCAAGCCATCATCACGGCGATGGCGGCCACTGGGCGCACCCGGCTGATTTTCTACTCCGCACTCGGCGCCTTACATGAAGTGCCTGGTAAATTTGGCCAGTGGAACGAGCAGGCGATTAAGGCTTACCTGCCAGGGTTCCGGGAATCGGCCAAACTGCTCGCCGCGCAGCCTGACATCAACGCAACCCAGCTGCGGCCGGCCTGGCTCACCGACAAAGATGAAATCGATTATGAACTCACCGGCGCCGGCGAGCCGTTCAAAGGCACCGAAGTCTCGCGGCAAAGCGTCGCCGACTTCATTGTGAAGCTGATCAAAAACCCGAGCCTGTACCCACATGATAGCCTCGGCCTGAACAAACCCCACACCGATGGCAATCAGCCCGCCTGGCTGTGAAGCTAAAAAGATGCCGCCTTCTGCGATGAAGACGGCATCTTTATTTGGTTCACAGTGTTCTCACAGTCGCTGCTTTTTCAGCACCAGCATGGCCAAAGCTAGGCAGGCCACGGCGCCAGCTAGCGTCACCGCGAAGGCCGGCGCCAGCGACCAAAAGGTTTTGGTGCCAGTCAACAGCGCCAAGTTGTCATTGGTCAGACTCACTGGGTTGAAACGGTGCACGACTTTGAACATGTTCAGGAGCGTCAGGCCCAAATACACCCCAGCGCCAAGCAAGAAACCGTTGAAGCCACTTTTGCTGAGGGTCGAGCCCAAGATGATGATGGCCAGCCACAACACGCCAAACCAAAGCAGCGGCCACAGCGCCAGCCAGGGATGCGGGCTGAGCTCATCAGGAAAGTAGTAGGCCGTATAGGCATACGTGACGCCAAAGGCCAGTAGCAGCGCCACCACCCACTGCAGTAGCGCCATGGTGTACTTGGCCATGATCACGGCATTACGGCGCAACCCTTTCGCCACCAAAATCACCAAGGTGCCCTCATTCAATTCTCGACTAACCGTTCCGGAAGCCACAATCGCCAGGACAAAGAGCCCGATTTGGGTCATGTTCTTGTAGTACTGCTGCCAGGCCATCACACTGGTCGGCGTGGGCAGGGTAATGGTCATCCCCTGCCCAATGGACTTCAGCAGCGCCGGCGTCAGCTTCGCTACCAGCGGGGCTTCGATGCCAAACAGCAAGAACACCAGCGCCAGCACCACCAGCCGATACCGCCGCCAAGCTAAAATCAATTCGTTTTGCAACATCAGCCAGTAGCCCCTCATGCAATCACCTCCATGAACAATTGTTCCAGGCTGGCTTTGATTGGATTGAAAGCCGTGGGCATCAAATGCTGCGCCAGCAGTTGCGTCAATGCCGCCTGGGCATCGGTGGTCACCGTGACCTGGTCGGCCTTCACCACCGCGCCTAACAGCGTGGCAGCCGTTTGCGCTTCGGTCTCAGTGCCAAACGTAAAGCAAGTGGCTGGCTGGGTATGCGCAGCCAACAAGGCTTGCAGTGGGCCTTGCACCTGCAGTTTGCCAGCATGCAAAATCCCGACGTAATCGCAAATCCGCTCCACATCACCGAGAATATGCGTGGACAGCAAAATCGTCGTTTCATTGTGCACACTGGCCAGCAACGCCAAAAATTCGCGTCGGCCCGCCGGATCCAGGGCCGACGTCGGCTCATCGCACAGTAGCATCGCCGGTCGATCCAGCAACGCGCTGGCAATCCCTAGTCGCTGCTTCATGCCGCGAGAAAACCCATGCACCCGGCGCCGCGTGTCCGGCAAACCGACCAGATGCAACATTTCCCCCACCCGCTCATGCAGGTGCGGCGTTTGGGTCAGCCGCCCGCACAGCGTCAAATACTCGCGAGCGCTTAAGTCGCCGTAATACGCCGGCACATCCGGTAGATAGCCGATGCCTTGGGTGTGGCCAAACTTCACCGGCTGGCCAGCAAAGGTAATGGTCCCGGCGTCCAACGGTTCTAGACCTAAGATTAAGCGCATGGTGGTGGTTTTGCCGGCCCCGTTTTCCCCAACAAAGCCATAGATGGCCCCTTGTGGCACATCTAAGTCCAGCCCCTTCAGCACCTGCTGGCTGCCGAATGCTTTACTGACCTTGGTTAATGTGAGTAAGCCCATCATTCCACCTCGCGGCCGGCGAAGAAATACAGTAGCGGTCCAAACGGTTGCACGAAAATCACCAGCAGTAGCCATAAGATGCGGTTGCCAAACCGGTAATGCGGATGGCGCAACACGCTGATCACGCCGGTAATCGCCAGCGCCAGCTCGATCAATACCGCCGGAATCAGGAACGGCAAGTATTCTTTAATGAGTTCAAAGTCAGTCATGAATAAGCTCCTTTAATTGTTCCTGCAGTGGGGCCAAGCTCGGCTGCGCTAAGATTGCTTGCAGCGCCGGATGCGTCAGCAGCAGTTGCGCCATTTCCGCTTTCACATGACCTGAGTTGCGCGGCGTCACGCCGGCAGTTTGAGTGGCCGCTAGCCAGTCATCGATTTGATCAAAATAGGCATCGCCATGCAAGGTCAACGGTTCCGGCAAGGACTGCAGCACTGGCAGTAGTAAGTGCAACTGCTGGCCCACCTGGTCCGCTTGGTTTAACGCGCCAAAGCCAACCGCAGCACTACTCCAAAAGTTGATGGCCACGATGGGATTGAGCGTGGCCACCTTGAAGGCCTCAATCAGTGCCTGACCGCGCTGCACCGTGGCGGTGAAGCGTACAGGCGCTGCAATCGTCATTTGCAGGTAATTAGTCAACCCGCTCAACATCACCGCCACATTTTGATACAAACTGCTTTGAAGCGTCGCGATGGCCTGATCCATTTGTCCCAGTTGCTGATACGCACCGGCAATCAAGCTTTCCGCCGGCATGGCTTCCGGCGTGGTGGTGCCTAATTTGGCCAAAACCGCTTGCGGCTGTTGCAACATCAAATCGCACATCGCCGCCAGCTTGGTCGCTTTGTCCAGCAGCGTTGGGGTCTGGGTGATGGTGGGCACATGGGCGAACAGCGCCTGGGCTTCTTTGATGTAAGTGAGCGGATCGCCTGGTAGCAAGTCGCTGTGGTTAAGCAAGAGTAAGCCCATGCTCAGCACCAGATTGGGGCAAGCATAGTAGCGATGAATGGTCACCTCAATGGCCTGATACACCGCCCTAGCAGGCTCCTTGAGCAGCCGGGCCTGCAACTGGCGGTATAATTGCGCCACTTCCGCATCAGATAGCTGGGCCGAATAGGCCAAAAGCTCATCCACCGTGATGTTAAAGAAACTCGCAAGCAGCGGGAGTAACGTGATATCTGGATACGATTGCCCGGTTTCCCACTTCGAAACTGACGCTTTGGACACACCGAGAAAATCGGCGACTGCTTGCTGCGTCAGGCCCGCTGCTTTACGCTGGGCTAAAATGACGGTGCCCACATTGAGCATGAACTTCACCTCCTGCTGTCATTGTAGCGAACGAGGGGTCTGGAACCAAGCGATTGATTGTTAACTCAGATGAGAATTAATCAACTATCAAGAAACCAAGCTTCATCGCTCACGCCACTTTTAATCGCTAGCAAAAAAACGGGGCTTGATTATAACTGACTAATTAGTTATTATTGACTTCACCCGCAACTCACTTCACTGTTTTAGTAACGGCGAGTTGACGGCGGCTGCTTGCTGTATTTTGAACTGATCAAAAAGGAGTCAACTTATGTCCAAATTAATCTTAATCACCGGCGCCACCGCCGGCATTGGCAAAGCAACGGCCCGCGCGCTCGCGGCCCAGGGTCATCACATCATTATCCACGGCAGAAATGTTCAAAAAGCGAAACACGTGGTTGCGGAAATTCAACAAGCCACTGGTAATGCTCATGTCAGCTATTTGATTGCCGATCTCTTTTCCATGCAAGCGGTCAAAGACATGGTGACTGCTTTCAATGCTGAATACGATCACCTTGATGTGCTCATTAACAATGCCGGCGCCGTGCTAGACGCCAAAAGGTTTGAAACGGTTGACGGCTTCGAAGGGACGATGGCGCTGAATGTGCTGGCCCCACTGCTCTTAGCACAGCTACTTTTACCTAAACTCAAACAATCGAATGATGGTCGCATTATCAATATGTCCTCAGGGACTCATCGCATGGCGCACCCTGATATGAACGATCTCAATTTGGAACACGTCGCCTCCGGCCAAACCCGCTATGGAATTAGCAAACTTTTTGTGATTTGGAATACCCAGCACATGGCGGCCCAACTGCAGCAGGCCGGCATCACCAATGTCACGGTCAACGTTTCGCATCCCGGCATGGCCGCGACTAATTTTGGCCAGGCCAGCGACAATGGTTTTTGGAATAATCTCGTTTACAAAGTCGCCTTGGCGATTGGTAAGACCCTGCATGTCGCTACTGCAGAACAAGGCGCCGTAACCAATGTTTTCCTCGCGACCAGCGATACCGTTAAAGGGGTCAGCGGGAAATTTTTCGACAACAAGAAACGCCAAATCGCCCCGGCTACTGGCGAGTATTCACCAGCTAAAGAGTTAGCACTTTGGAACGATTGCATGGCCAAGCTGCAGCCTTGGCTTGACGAAAACTGACTGATTAGTTAACGTGAGGCTATGAGAACAAAAGACGAAAACAAAATCAGAGCCATCAAGGCCGCCGTGATTGCCCTTGCCCAGCAAGATGGCTTCACCAATTTAACCACTGCTAAAGTTGCCAAACGTGCCGGCGTGAGTCCAGCCACCATTTATCTCAATTACAAAGATAAAACCGATATGTTGAGCCGTTTGTACGAAGAGGTCAAAGATGACCTGCATCAGGGCTTAGCTGAGGCCATCGCCGCGGCCGGAGCAGAGATCGAGGCCCAACTCCGCGCCGCGCTTCATTTTTCGGTTGCACAAACTCTAGCGCACCCCCGGGAAGCACACTTTGTTTCGGCTTTATGGACCAACCAAGAGTTACTGGATGATGCAGCCCGGGCCTATGGGCAAGGCACTGCCGCGCCGCTGGTCCAATTATTTCAGCGGCTTAATGCCTCGCCTGACTTCACTGATGCCCCCGCAGTGATTGTCGCCTCGGTGGCCAGCCTACCGACCATTGTTTTACAAACCGCCACCGACTCTGTTAATCAAGCAACGATTGAGCAGGCCATTGATGTCGCCGTTAAAGCGTTAAAACGCTAATTCAAATTATAATTGCTGATACAAATCAGTGATAATCATTTTTCGCTGCTTTATCGGATAACCAAGGCTATGCTACCAAAGCGGCTCAAGCGCTGTGCGATTTGTGTTCTAATCAGCTTCAGTTGCGCCGGGTGGAAGGCGGAATTGTGAACGACTTTATTGACTGTGGCGTGCTCGTGCCTAAGACGGTGACGGCGAAAAAAGCTAGCCCAGCCAGCTAGTGGTTCTGATCGCTGTTGACACGATAAAAATATAGCCAGGCTACTGACCGAAGATATCGGTCAGTAGCCTGGCACACAAAAATTGCCCCATCGTGATTAGCCAAAGCTAACTACGGTGGGGCAATTCACTCCTCGAGCTTCAATGCGGGCTGACGGGCCGAATGCGTGCTTGGGGGGTCACGACGAAAACCGCGCCAGGCCGCATTGAAGTTGTCATGGGGCTGCGAGGGAGGTGTTATCTAGGGGAACAAACAGTCAAGGCTGGTTAATCCAAAGCCTCGACCGGCATCGAATACGCAGACTTAATTGCTTGTCCCCTATACGCGCCGCCTTCAGCGCCCTAAATATTGCTTCTCGGCGGCCTGACGAGCAGCGACCGCATCGTTAAAGCGGGCGAACATTTTGAGTAGGACATATTTGCCATGGTAGCGCAGGCGTGCACACCACCGGCCAGTGGCGCGATCATAGCTCACCCCGATCACCCCTGAACGATTGCGTTTACCGCGATGCAGCGACGCGTAAGAAACCCCGTCTTGATTCTGCAAAGCTGCGGCGCCGCGTTGCTGCATTTCCATGAAAGCTGGATTAGTCTCGGCTAGGCGCCGTAGGTTATCGCGCCGCAAGCAGCCGCAGCTTCTCACGCTGCCATGGCGCATGGCGTATGAATCAACAGTCACGCGGTTCCCGCAGTCGCATTGGCACAGCCAAGCGGCATTGCCATTTTTTCTTTTGCCATCTCGGTGCAACACCACCAGCCGGCCAAAGCGCTGACCCGTGAGATCGATGGTCGTGGGTGAATAACGGCGCTCTGTTTGTACAGCCAATCTCATTCCTTCTTCCTTGGGTTATTGTGGGCCATCCACCAGTTGCCATTGAATTTCGCCTTGATAGGCAACATTCGTTTGAATCCCGGCGTTGGGATCGACGTGCAGCAGCAGTTGATTCGTTTTCGCTAGTTGCACGGCAATCGTTCCTCTAGCATTACCTTCATGCGTGTAAATTGGTGTCTCCTGACCGGCACTAATCGCATGCTGTTCATTGCCGATTTCGGCGTAAAGCTGTGCAGTCGGTAATACGGCCCCAGTCGCAGTGGTAAACGGCTTGCTCAAACTAGCTGTGATTTGCCAGTTGGACTTCATTTGCGGTGCACGCGAATCCCAAACCGTGAAGGCTAAGTTGGCCGTTTTAGCTGGCAGATCAACAGGTAGATAGGGCAAATCAATGGTGCGGCCAAAAGTAAAATCAGCCGGGCCGCTAACCAGTTTCAGCTCTGCCACTGGAATTTTGATGGCAATCGCATTCGTCGCCTGTGAAACTGGCGCTGGTGCCGTCCCATTATCCGTCGGTACTGTCACCGTCCCAGACAAATTAACCGGGGTGGCGGTCAGGGTTTGATCAGTTAAATCATTCACCTGATAATCAAGCCCAAGCTTGATGCTGTCACCTGCCTTCACCGCCTGCGGCAACGCAATTTTGGCGGTGTCAGCGCTAAAGTTAGCGGTCAGGCCACTTTGCGGTTGGCCGTTGATCGTCACGGTTAAACTACCGGCCTGATAGGTCGTACCGGTCGGGATTTGCAGTTGCAGCACTGCCTGCTCAAGGCTCGCAGTGCCATCAGTGCCTGCCGTGATGGTGGTAGTGCTGTGAATTTGATTGCCTGCCAGCGCCGTAATACTCTGACCGGTTTCGTCCGTCGCCTTGTTGGTCACCTGGCTGGTTAAGGTCATCTGCGGTAGATCAACCACTGCAATCAGCGGCGGATAGGCGTTTTGATCTGGATGGGCCAGATATTGTGTCGACGCCCATTGCGCCTGATCAGGCGCCGCGTCATCAACGACTTTCGTATCCAGTACATAGCGTCCCACCGGTAACCCGGCTAAGATCGCACTGGTGGCATGTTTTTGACTGTAATCGGGGCTATTCGTGATGGTTTGAAAGAGCAGGTCTTCTCGTCCTGTCACCGGTTTTGCCTCAGCGAGAGTCTGGCCTGGTTTCAAGGCCAGCACGCGGTAGCGAATTTCGCCATGATCTAGATCCGGTGCTCGCCACCAACCTTTCATCGTAAAATTAGTTCCTTGACTGATTGGCATGCCCACGATGCCGCCGCTCGGCTGCACCGTGTTGGTCAAATTCGTCAGTCTAACCTCGCCATTGTTCCGGTGAGAGTCGGTGACGTTCAGGGCCACTGGCGAGAGCTTAGTCCCTTCGCTGTCGGTACCAGAATAAACCACGGTGGTCGGTTGGTTATAACCGGTCGTTTTCAGCGGGGTATGCGTTAACTGGGCGCCATTAGTGACGTTTTCCTTGGTGAAATAATTGACGACGCGATTAAATCGGTCCGCCGGTTGCGCCGCAAAAGTCCCTTCGCGGTAGCCCAAGGTGACTGACCGCTGATTAACTTGGCCGGGTAAATTGGCCGCCGACCCATCCACCACTTCGGCTTGATCCTGATTCGTGTTATCAGTCCCTTGATTGTCCGTTGGTGAAATATAACTATTCCAGGTCTTCATAGTCGTGGTGGCGCGATTGCAGGCCTTAAAACTACCATCTGGATTTAAATTCGCATAAAGATACCCGGTGGGGGAAAGACCGAAGAAGCTTGCGGCCCCTTCTCTGATGTCATCGGCACCATAAAAATCAACGCTTAGTTTATGTTCCTTGTCAGGTGCCGGGGCAAAGCGCCCTTTCGTCAGGATCTTGTTCGGCGACGTGTCGTCAGGTTGCCCATCCGCAGTCAACTTGGCGATATCCACGTCGATATTGAAGTTGACATAGACATGGTTCAAAGAAAAACCATCATTGACAATGCCTTGCAATACCTCCAGCACACCCCAGTTAAGATTATGGCCATTGTGCTCGCGCATGGTCAGCCGCAAGGTGTGGGGGCCAATTTTCTCAAAATTATCGCGCTGCAAGGGAAAGGTCGCTGACTTCACGGTTAACTTGGCCGTTGAAAAGTCCATGGCAGCCAAGACATCATCCGCGCTAATTCTGGAGGGTAAGTTGACATGGGCCACAAACCCGAAGCCAAAGGTGGCTGCCGTCACGAGCTGCCCGCCGCCCATGCGCAGATCCAAATAGTCGGTCCAATCGATGTTAAGCTTGCCGCCCAACCACGGGTCAGTCGGGCTGCTGCTTTGGTAAGTCGCTTTTAGCTGCGGCTGGGCCTGTGAATCTTGGACCACCCCTGCACCCGTGTAGTTTGCTAAGTGGTACACGTACTGCGGGCTGATGGCCGCAGTAGGCACCGTGGGATTGGTGCCCGCGTCAACGATTTGCCGCTGGCTGAGACCGAGTAAGACGCCCAACATCAGGCAAGCCAGCACAACTGCCAGCCTGCGCGGACTTTTAATCGATTTGAGCATCGGCTTCACCTCCCTTGGGCCAGAGCAAACCGACGATGACCAGCACCTCGAGGCCTAGCACTAGAAGCAACTGGTTTTGCACCTCACCAGTGGCCGGCATTTTGGTACGCGCTTTAGGCGTGGCCGCCGCCTGATAAACGGTTTTGACGGCTGGCTTGTGACCCCGTGTTTTTGAGCCATGTGGAACTGGCGAGGAATCAATGAAACTGATCGAAGCCGTTGATTCCTGCGTACTTGCCGCCACTGGTGACACTTGAATCGTCACCATGGCGAATAAAATCAGCAAAATGACACCCCATAGTTTCCTTCTCATCAGTCGTTCCCCCTTGACTTAATGTGCTTGCTTTCGCCGATTCCGCCAGAGTAATAAAATGATTGCCAGCAACGCGAGCATCAATAGCACCGCCAAGATGATTGCCACTGGGTCAACTGTCGGCTGCTGCTCGATGAAGACTGACCGGCGATTGACCTGTTTGGCCTGCGTCGGGCTGACGGTAAATGACCGCGTAAACGACCATTTGTGCCCGCCCTTCGCCGTGGCGTGAATCACGGCCTGATAACGCCCTGCTGTGGCGTGAAGATTACCCAAGGCCAGATTCAGATTGAAGTGCGAATTGGGCGCGACCAAGTAAGCATTGGAATGGTCAGTCATGAAGGGCTTCCCATCCTTGTAGAGCTTCGTTTTAAAGACCAAATCACCAATAATCGTCGGCGTAGGGTTTTGAAACCGTAGCTGAACCGTTGGCCGAGAATTCACCGGCGCAATTTTGCCAGCTCGCAGCTTGAGCTTTGGCGGCACTGCCGCACGACTCTCTTGCAGGACAATCGCTACGTTGTACGCATAACGGTTGATGATGCGCGCCCCTGCCTTCCCCGACTTTGCCTGAGGCTTAGCCGCGACCGGCTCAACATGAATGCCGGCCAGTACTTGGCCTTGAAATGACTTGGCCGGCATCTTCAAGTGAAGGCTGACGGTTTGCGTTTCACCGGCCTTTAAGGTCACGCTACTGTGATCAAGTTGCATCACCGTCCGTGGATCAAACGGCAAAGTTGGATCTAGCGTGGGATGGGCCTGCGAATAATCGATCGTGCCGCCATCACTCGTCACGGCAGGATTGACGCTCACGGCAAACCGCCGCGTCTTTTTCGCCGCATTCGACACGGCAAACGAGAGGGTTTGCGTTTGGCTTGGTTTCACCAGCAAATCAAAATAGGTGATGGCCGGGTCGATTTGGTTGCTAGGCAAAATCGCCTTCACGCCAAAGTCGCCGGGATTATCTTGGGCATGGACCTTCACCCCGAAGCCGGACGTGCCCAGAATGATGGCGAATAGTGCCATCAATAAGCGTGTTCGCCGTTTCACATTTGTCGTTCCTTTCAAAAAGGAGGAGGCAGACGCTGCTGACCTCCCCCAGATTCAATCTATTTGAAACCACAACCGAGGCTTACGCGGTTGGGCCTTCATTCATGGTCCAAGTCAAAGTTGAGGTGTAGGCACCTTCACCAGGCGTCGGCACAGTCAATTCGATGTTGGCTGGATCGTATACTGACAGCCAGGTGCCGAGGCCTTGGCCTTTTGCCGCGCTGAAAATAGTCGTGGCGCTGGAAGCGCTGCTCAGGTTTGCAATATTTTGTTGCGCCGGTGCTTTGCTGGTGTCGCCGGTTGCAGTTTTAACAGTCGCGTCCTTAAAGGCTAAACTCGCGCCTGCTAACTTGGCGCCGCTGGCGGCGGTAAAGTCACTCATTTGAACGGTGACATTCCAGCCTTGGGCTTGGCCATCGCTAGCCACCCCACGCCGATCAGAAACTTGCAGGTAAGGATTTTTGTTGACACTGCCCTTGCTGGCGTCAGCGTTCAACGCATAGGTGTGGGAACCAGATTCGATTTCATGCGTCCCAAATGGCAGCACAGGTGCCACGTCAAGCGTCAAAGCCCCGGTTTGGCCGGTGGCTGGATTTGTTGGATCCACTGGATCAACTGGCTTAGTCGGATCGGTAGGATTCACCGGATTAACAGCATCCGTTGGCTTGGTGAAAGTCACATCCCCAGTGGTGGTTGCGGTTGCCGCTGACACCACAGCTGGTGCGGTCAATGACAGTGCCATCAAACTGGCAGCGATTAACCCCAAACTCGTCTTCTTTGTCTTTTTCATTTTGGTTTACCCCTTCTTAAAATGAATTTGCGGGAGATGAAGGTTTCCCACTTGGCTTTAGTATAGGGGGTCGGCCAGGACGATATTATTCGGTTTCTTTAGACCCGAGCCAAAAGTCTGAATAGTTTCTAGGGCCGGTCTAGCGGCTTTGGCCGCGGCCTATCTTGTATAATTAAAGTAACCAACATCAGCGGGAGGTGTCCCTTGGACTATCGAGACTTATTAGACAAACCGATGCAATTACAAGTCCAAATTTTGCGCGATATTTACGCCCAGACTCAGGGCCTATCCAAGCGCGCACTACTTGACAAATATCAACTTTCGCAACCGACGCTAAAGGCTTACCTCAGCGAGCTGACACATTTTTGCGCCGTCCATTTTCCCGGGGCGCTCTCGCTAGTTGAAGTTGACGGCCAATTAAAACTCATCAAGGCGGCTTCGGTTGGGCTCCCGAACATTATTTACGCCTACCTCCAAAATGCTGATGCCTTCAAAATCCTTGCGCTGCTCCAACGGCAAGGTAAATTTACTTATCTGGAATTAGAGGAAGAACTTGCCATTAGCAGCGCCAGCATCTACCGGAAAATTGCCGACCTTAACCGGGTGCTGAAAGAATTTAAACTGTCGATTCAAAATGGCCAAATGCAGGGTAGCGAATGGCAAATCCGGTACTTCTATTACCAACTCACCATGCAGTTAGTGCCATTTGAACACCTCATTGATGGGATGAATGATCGCAAGGTTTTGCGCGTGCTGGCGGACTTCGAAGCTGGCATGCACGTCTCGCTCACCGTCGCGGCCCGGACCAAGTTTTATACGTGGATGAAAATCACCTTTACCCGGTATCAAACGGGCCAGGTCGCCGACTTTAGGCAGGATGCCAGCTTGCCGCAGGCACTGTCGGGGGCGCCGTTTTACCGCCAGTTTCACCAAGTCTTAAGTACCATCGGCCCAAAATACGACCTCCAGCGCACCGACCAAGATATCGCGGCCCTGTACTTGGCCTCATTTTGCTTTGGCTTTTTGCCAGACTGTGCCAGCCGCTATCTGGAATGGGCGGAATCCGCCGATACCGTCAACTTTCCACTTGGTGAAGCCTTGCATCTGACCAGCTCGTTTTTGCTCAAGCATTATCGAATGGGCACGGTGTTACTCGGAGATTTCCAGAAAATTCGCTATCTGCTCATCCAAAGCATCCTTCATTATGTCCTGTTTCAAGGATTCATCTATCCGTATAGTGATGAGCAGCTCGAATCTGAAATCAATCGTCAGGCCAGTACCGAATTTGTCACGGTGGCAACAGGCTATCTCACCAAAATGGCGCCACTTTGGCGGACGGTGGCCTTCTTACCTGAAAACCCGCTTTATCGTAACTTGACTTATCGAATTCAGGCCGCGTTTCGATATACCGATTTTTTGACGGATCAGCCACTAAAAGTCGGCCTGCGCTTTTTTACGGATTTACTCATTCAGGAGCTGTTTTTAACCCTTTGGAATCGCAAGCTGAATCGCGACTTTTCTGTGCAGCTGGAGTTCTTTCAACCCAACACGACGTACGACCTGATCATCACTGACTACCTTCTACCAACCGATGACAAAGCACATTGCTTTTTGATTTCCGAATTCGACAATGAAAATGATATTACCGAAATCAGGCGAATTTTATCCGGCTTGTACGACCAGCGCCAATAGGCCCCGTCCCTGCCCCGTATTGCCGGTCGTTAGCCTCGGCCGCTTAAGCGTGTATAATGAGCCTCAGTTTAAAAACCGAGGTTATCAGATGAACCCAAAAATTGCCTTACTTCAAAATCAAACGCTAGTCACTGACCGCTTGGTACTCCGGCCATTTATTGTTGCGGATGCACCAGAACTACTCAAAATCGCCCAAGAGCCGGAAAACACTGCCTTGAAATATAAAAATCTTGATGACGCGTTGCTTGGTTTGGCCGATTATTGGCTGGGCCAGCCACTAGGCAAATATGCCGTGACGCTATCCGGCCAGTTCATTGGGGCGGTCGAGTTGCATTTAGATGCCGCCAATCTTAAGGCCGAAATCGGCTATGTCTTTAATCAACACTACTGGCACCATGGCTATGCCACCGAAGCGGCCCAAGCGCTGTGTGATTTGTGTTTTAATCAGCTCCAGTTGCGCCGGGTGGAAGGGATGTTCGACGCCCGCAATCAGCGCTCGCAGCATGTCCTGCAGCGCCTGGGCATGGTGGAAGAAGGCCGGATTGTAAACGACTTTATTGAAGATGGCGTGTTCGTGACCACGGTGATAATGGCGAAAACAAGATAACAGCGTGGACTGGGTGAAAGAATATTCAATTAACGCCGCAAAAAAGCGTAGGAAGAAGTTGTCATCAGACCACTTTCCTACGCTTTTTTCTCGCTTCGCCGTAGCTACCCATCGCATTTCCCCGACGAACCGCCTAGAAATGGCAGCCTTCATCATTTCGTCACACCTGCATGCTAAGCTCTTAATCGTATTCAGGAGGCGGTTAAATGCGGGTTATGACATTATGGCTAGTCGGATTAGGATTCAGCGCAGGGCTGGCAGGGCTGGCCGCCTTATTTTTGACGATCGAAAATCAACTTACGGCAGTGCTCTGGGCCGGCAATGTCTGGTGGCGCGAGCTGTTGGTGATTGCTGTTGGGGCTGGGTTACTCTGGCTGATGCGGCGGCGCTGGCCAGCATTACCGGCCAACGCGCAAAGTGCAATGAAGCGCCTCAAAGCGGGCCAGTTATCGACGGCGCGAGAATTAGGAGCGGAACTGGCCATCACAATGATCATTCTCGTCGCCGGGGCAGGCGTAGGGCCGGAAGCCGCGCTAACCGCCGCCATCGTTGCCGCTTCAGTTTGGGTCGCAGATAAGTTGCGATACCTGTACTTTGACTTTACGACCTGGCGCCGGGCGCCTTGGCGTCTGCTTCATCCCACCGCCTATCTGGTGCCTTATGACCCCGAAGCTCTGCCAGAAAAGCGCACCCTTAAACATGTCATGATGACGTCATTGATCATCAATGGCCTTGTGGTGGCCAAATTTTTGCTTCAGCAATGGCATCAGCCGCAACTGCGGACGGTGCTCGGCGCGAGCGATTGGCAGTGGCAACAACTCTGGGTGCTGGCCTTAGCGCTGGGTTTGGCCTTGCTTTACCAGCGCCTGGATTGCCGCCTGCAAAATGGGTTGGCGAAAATTAAGCTACCGCTTTGGGGTCAAGTCGCCGCTGGTGCGGGGTTTATTTTTCTGGTCGCCCAAGCGGAACCAGCCTTGCTATTTTCTGGCCAACACAGTGTGGACTGGCTACTGACCATGCAGCATGCAACGCCTTGGTTACTCACCCTACTCGCGGTGCTCAAGCTGATCTTTATGCGGTTGTGCCTGCATTTCGGCTGGCGCGGTGGCGATCTCTTTCCGCTGCTGTTCGTCGGTCTGACGCAAGGTTTTGCCCTAGCCGCGTGGTTGCCACAAGTCGACACCATGCTGACAGTAGCGGTAACGGCAACCGCCATGATGGCGGTGCTGGGGCACCATCCTGCCTTGGCGGCAGTGATGGTGGCGTTATTTTGCCCCTTGACGTTGCTACCAGCGATTGCCTTGGCTGCTGTCGCAGTAATCCTCGGCCAAAAGCTGCAGCAAGCGCGGACAACCGCCTAAACTGTCACCAGGATTAGGCCTGGACCAGCTTCAGTGCGTAGTATCTTGAATCGCGATCGGGGAAAGCATATTGGCCTAGTTGCTCGCGGCTGATGCGCACAAACCCCTGGCGCTCATAAAAGTGATGGGACCGATGCTCATTTTCTGGTGTGTCGAGCACGATTCGCTTGAACCCTTGCGCCTGAGCATAGTTCAAAAAAGTGGCATACAACACTTGGCCTAAACGATGAGGCTGGCCGCGAAATTCGGGATACGTAAAGAACTTCTTTAGCACAGCAGTCTCTTCATTCAGCGGCAGCAGGGCAATACACCCCACCAGCCGCTCGTCGGCGCTGGCGCCCCAAAATTCGCCGCCGCGTCGGCGATAGTAAGCATCGATTTGAAAAATATCGTCCTGCTCAGCCATGGTGATGGCTAGCTTCGCCTCAATGTTTTGACAATAGTTAATCAGATCGACGAGCTCGGCAGTGTGGCGCGCCGTTTGCGTTAATGGTTGAATCTTCATGATTGGACCTCCTTCTTTAAAGCAACTATGAGTATAATTGTAAAAAGCCATTCAATAAAATTGAACTTTTCAAACTCAAAATTCAAATAATTTGAACGGAGGCCGCTTTTGAATCTCAAATATCTGCTGACGGTGCAAACCGTCGCTAGGCTCGCTAGCTTTCAGTTGGCCGCCGTCCAGTTGAACTATGCCCAGTCAACCATTACCTTTCAGGTCCACCAAGTCGAACGTGAACTTGACGCCACTCTCTTTGTGCGCAACGGCCGCAAGGTGCAGTTAACCGCCGCGGGCCGAGCTGCGCTACCGTTGATTGAACGGCTCTTGCAAGATAGCGAGGCCCTAACTGCGGCGGCCCACCCAGCCGCGCTCTCTGGGCCACTGGTCATTGGGGTCCCGGAAACGCTGCTGACCTACAAACTCCAGCCCGTTTTGCGCGCCTTCAAACAGCGCGCGCCTCAGGTCACCCTCAGCTTGCGCGTGCTCAACTGTTACGACTTATATGCCCAAATGGTGGCTGGTGCCCTCGGCGTGGCCTTACATTACAAGGTGCGTGATTACCCGGCCGGTTATCACGTCACCACCCTTGCGCATTATCCCATCAGTGTCGTCGCGGCGCCTGAATTGGTCCCCACGATCGACCTCATCACCCCGCACCAGAAGCAGCCAATTGGCCAAATTGAAAATGACCGGCGCGCGCAGTACCAAGAGTTCTTCACCGCCTACTTAGCTGCCAATGGCATTCACCTGGCGCCAGCGATGGAACTGTGGAGCTTGGAAACCGTCAAGCAAAGTGTCGCCAGTGGCCTTGGTCTGGCCGTGCTACCCACCTTTTGCGTGGCGAATGAATTAGCCAGCGGGGTGCTAAGCGCAGTGCCAACCAAGATGCCGACCAAGACCCTAACTGCAATGATGGCAGTGCGCAGGCCAACGCCAGCCGCCACCCTCTTTGCTCAGCTCGTCAAGCAGCACCTCCAAGCCGAGACCTGACGCCGCTCCCAGGGTCGACTGTCGCTGCATTAAACTTGTTATATAATCGAGCTGGCAATTCTTCCTGAAAGCAGGTCAATTCATGACATCCATCCAAGCACAAGTCTTCGCCAATCGGCAGCCGGACTGGTCGCAGCTAGCGGCCTATGGCTTCCAAGGCAGCGGCACCGATTGGGCTTACACCACCCCTTTGGTCGGCGCGCTGCAACTAACGGTCACGCTTCACGGTGATACCGTCACGACCAAGGTGATCGACGGCGATAACGGCGCTCCTTATGTGCTTCACCTCGATCCGGCCAATTCCGGCTTATTCGTCGGTCAAGTGCGTGGTGCGTATCTCTCTATACTAGAAGACATCGCGGCCAAATGCTTTACCTCAACGACTTTTGCCACCGGTCAAAGCGCCGCCATCGTCGCTGCGCTCGCGGCCAAGTACAACGAAACGCTGGAATTTCTTTGGAAAAAATTTCCCACCAACGCCATCATTCGCCGGGCCGACAACCGCAAATGGTACGCCTTGTTGGTTAAGGTCGCCGCTGACAAAGTAGGATTGGCTGGCAGCGAGTTGGTGGATCTGCTTGTTGTCCGCGCGGAACCGGCGACCATTGCCGCCAAGCTTCAAGCCGGCACGGCGCTGCCGGCTTATCACATGAACAAACAACACTGGCTCTCTTACCAGCTTGACCAACAAATGCCTCTGGCTGAGCTCATGGCCGCCATTGAGGCCAGTCGCAAACTGGCGTGAGCCAAATCCTACATCAGTCAAACTGGAGGTTCTCATGACCATTTTATTTCTAATCTTAATCGGCTTGCTCGGGGTGCTTCACCTCGGCATCATGGGCTTAGAGCTGTGGGCCTCACCGCAGACGCAAGCCGAGGCCTTTGCGATGCCGTTGAGCTTTGTCAACCAGGCTCCGGTCCGCACATCGCTCATCAACCAGGGCATATACAACGGCGCGCTCGGTGCCATGTTTCTGTTCACCTTTTTGCTGGCGGATAATCCCACCACTTGGCTGGTACGGATGGCGCTGGCTGGATTTGTCTTGATTGTTGGACTCGTTGGCGGTTTCACGGCGACCAAGAAGATCTTCTTGATTCAATGTTTGCCGGCGGTTATCACGCTGCTTATTGGCCTGCTTGCAAGGTAAAGCTGCCAGTGGCAACCACACATCAAGTGCAAAAGGCCATCCCGCCGTGGGGTGGCCTCTTGTGCGTCTCGCCAGCGCCTACCTGCGTGTTATATAATAATCATGGAGACAGGCACGACCACTTTGAAATGGGTTGGAAATGAGGGCTAACAATGAACATGAGGACACGGCGAAACTTTTACGGTTTTTTGAGTCTGCTACTACTATCGACAATTATCCTGCTAACTGGGTGTGGCGCCCAGCAGGCAGACGGACCAGAGGATGACCCGACTAAAACCGTGAAAGTCGACGGTACCAGTATTTCCCCGATCACGGCGACACAAAAAGCTTTTAATCAACAGCTGCTGAAGCTGTATCCTAATCTCAAACCGGCGATGAGCAAAGATCCGCGCCCACGCTTGTACGTCATCCCCGGGCTGAAGACGACCAAAACGCTCAAGATGAATGCCAAATCAACCGTGGGCATCAGCAAGAAAATGGATCCGCAGGGGTTAGCCATCACGCCGAAGTATGTGATTGTTTCGGCGTATAGCCGCGATAAGCAATATCACTCGGTGCTTTTCCTGTTGAGTAAGAAAACCGGCCGCTACCTCAAAACCATTGTCTTGCCGCGTAATTCCCACGTTGGCGGCCTTGCCTACGACACGAAGTATCACCGGTTGTGGGTGACCACCGAAACAACTGCCCAACAGGCCTCGCTATCGGCTTACAATTTGGCCACCCTGAAAAAAGCCAACTTTGCGCGCCACCACCGCGCCACGAAGTTTGACCAGATCGTCACCTTACCGCAGCTCAAACGAGCTTCTTACGCCACCTATTACGGCGGTAAACTTCTGGTGGGCTACTTTGACCAGGGCGGTCAAGGCAGCCTGATGGCCTATCCCGTCAACCGACACGGCCTGCCCGACACCACTCAAGCCGCCGCCACCCAGCTGCGCGGGGCGCATAACTACACCACTGTCACTCGCCTGCAAGGCGTCAGTGTCACTGCCAATCAGCTGCTGTTTTCACAGTCATTCGGACAACAATCATCGAAGCTGATCAGCTTCGACAATGACGGCAGCAAAACCTGGATCGATTTTGACGCCGACGACGTGGTGAAATCCGCCACCTTACCGCCTTACATGGAACAAACCGCGGTAGATGGCGATGATATTTATATTTTGTTCGAATCGGCTGCCGAAAAGTATCGGCATGTCGACCTCGATTTTCACGCCGACCGGGTGGTGAAGCTGGATCTTAAGCCACTGTTGAAATAAGCGTGACCTCAAAAAGGCAGCAATCTTCATCTTCGAGGATTGCTGCCTTTATTTGGGCCTTGGCACTCAGCGTGACGTAAATAAAAGTTGGTTCAAGCCCAAACTAGTTCTTAAAGCGCCGCCGCTAGCCAATTGCACGTCCGCAGTAATTCCTGCGCAATAAAGAGGCAACCTCAAATCGCTGAGATTGCCTCTTTATTCACTCGATCAAAAGCTGCTGGTACTACCGAATGACCGCATGCGCGCTGCTCCAAAGTGAACCCGGATTAAGATAATGCGGGTATAAAGCCAGCATTTTGGCATACAGCCCTTCTGCCGTGGTTTCCTCAACCGCCAGTCGATTAAAGTCAGTAATGTATTGGATGGTTTGGTCAATAATCGCCGGATCATCCTTGTTTTCTGGATTTTTATGTCCCGCCACCACAAACTGCGGGTGCAAGGTTTTCAAATGTTCGTTGACTTTGATCCAATTATTGCGGGCGTGCAAGGTGGTTTCCTGCATGTAGGCATGAATGCCGTTATAAGTCGCATCTCCCGCCACAATCAGTTTCAACTCCGGCACCCAGAGGCTCGTGGTATCGTGAGTATCCGTGAAACCATTCTGAATAATCTCGATGCGATGGCCATCCAGCTCAAAAGCCGAGTCAACCACCTCGTCAACACCAACAATCGGGCTGGGTAAATCCCCCGGGAACAGGGCTTCCCAGGTGCCGGCAATGTTGGCTGGCGTCATCACTGCTGGGATACCGTCAGCAGTGGCTTGGGTGCCAATGATGGTCGCCCCAGGAAAGGCCGCTTTAATCATTCCGGCCCCAAAAAAGTGATCAGCGTGCGCATGGGTCAGGTAGATGTATTTCACGTTGACGTGATGTGCCTTGATCCAATCAATCAATTCTTGATTGGCTGAACGCGTCATATAAGTATCGACCAATACCGCATTTTGTTCATCTGCGATTAATGTGGCCGTGTTTGACACCCATTGGAACGCCTTTGTCTCTTCCGGTACCCCGCGGGTAACCCCATCACGACGATTGTTCATCACATCATATTTTAAACTACTCATTGTTCAAACTCCTATCTCGCCCTTGCGGCGCTACCTTTCATTCCAAATCTCATCGCTGGTCATTGTGCATCCAGCTTGCGCGTATTGGCCACTAACGCGGCGACCATCACTTGTTTGTCTGAACCGAGCAACTCATTAGCCGTGCGATCCCATTGCAATAAACATTCCTGCGCAATGGGGAGCCATTCCCCAGCTTGAGGGCCTAAGTCGACTTGGGTCGTCCGGCCTTTAGTGGCTAATCGAACCAGCTGGTGTTTGGCCAAGGTTTGGACCATTCTAGAGATGCTTGAGCGCTCATAGCCCAACCCAGCAGCGAGTGCGGTGATGCTTTGGGGATGCGCATCTTCTAAGGTTAACATGATATAACTGTAGGCTGGCTTCATCCCAGTAGGGGCAAAAGCGGTATCGGCATGACGTTCGACGGCACGCATGTATTTCGCAGCTGTGAAATAAGCGCAGGACTCCTGAAAATGATGTGCCATCATAAATCATCTCCCTTTCGTGTATATACACGTTATACGTCATCATCAATCTGGTTGCAACCCCTCAAACCAAAAAAGGGTCTAAAACCTCCCGTTTTACCGCAACATCAAGTCATTCGACCAGTGTTTGACCACGACCATTTACCTGCGCAAAAAAATCGCCTAGCGCAGACTGTTTTGCGCCTGGCGATTGCCAAATTGAATGCGGTTCAAGCAACATCAATGTCAGGCTGCTTGAACTGGTTATTTCTTCTCGCCGACCAAATATCGTAGATCATGTTCGGCCTCCGCCTTGGTCAAAGTTTTGCCGCGCAGAAAGCTCCATTCAATCACCAACTGCAACGTATTGCTGTAGAACTCAGCCATCATTTGCTGCGGCACCGCCGGCTCACCTGGTCCGGCACATTGAGCGATCAGCTTGCTGGTTTGTTGGCGGACAAAGTAATTACAAGACGTCACCAATGCCCCATCCAGAGGGTTCGCTTGCATAATTTTGGTTAACCGGTCCCGATAGGCATCAAAATACGCATAAAGGCGGTCAAAAATCAGATAGAGTCGCTCTTCTGGAATCATTGCCGGATAATCGTCAATCTTGATTTCCTGCAACATCGCCAGCCAGCAGTAATTGAGCAAGTCATAACTATCGTCGAAATAGTTATAGAACGTCGCCCGCGGATAATTACAAGCAACACACACTTCGTTGACGGTCACTTGTTCAAACGCCTTGGTTTCTAGAATCGCCATCAGCGTTGATGAAAAGGCGGATAAAGTGCGCTGCGCGAAGCGATTGCTTTTATTGGTCAAATCATACTTCATGACTGCGGCTTCACCATTCTTTCCACGCTGGTAAACTTCACGGCGAAGGCACTTGGCGCCAGTTTGCCAAACACCCTAACGGCCTTGGTCGCCCAACCAGGCGAATACACCCCGGCGCCGCGCTCAGCACGCTTCAGCGCCACCGTTGTGATGTGGTCAAGATTTAAAAAGTGAGTCCGTTTGTTTGCGACCATGCTTTCTCGATACATCTCAGTATTCATCGCGCCAGTACCCATGAATAAAACGTTCACACCACGGGGCCGTTCTTCTTGGCGCAAGGCTCTGGCAAAAAAGCGACCATACGTCTTGCTAGCCCCATACACTGCCCGCCAAGGAAGCGGCACATAAGCGCCAACTGAGCCAACAATAATCTGATAGCTTGATTGGTGCATGTAGGGCAAGCAGCTGCGGCTGATGCGGGTCATGCCGCGCACATTCAGGCCAATCATGCCATCGATGGCGCCAGTGGCCATCGCGCGAAACAGTCCCGCTTGATCAAAACCGGCGTCGTTGATTAACACTTTGATATTCGGCGAATACTTGCGTAAAACGGCATCTAGTTGATTAAAGCTGCTCGTTTGCGAGAGATCCAGCGCCAGAATTCTAAACTGGTGACGAGGAAATTGATGCGCCAAAGCTTTGAGCCGTTCTTCGCGGCGGGCAATCACCCAAATCTCATCTAAATGCGGATAACGTACCACGACTTTTTCGACAAATGCTGCCCCCAGCCCTGATGATGCCCCGGTGATCACTGCAATGTCCATTGCGCCACCCTCCTTTGACAAGTGCCAACCGGTTTGCGGTTGTTTAACCTAATTACACTGACTTTAGTCAATCAAATCAAGGCACTTATGCAGGCGATTGTCTACGACTTTACACATCAGTTAATTTGCAAAAGTCATTCATTGACCACCGATGGCTGAACAGCGAGCGAGGATAAAAATACCTCACCCGATAAAACCAACTTAACATCTAGTTCTACCTTCAAATCAAGACCATCTGAGTGCATCCATAGCTTTCTTATTAGCCCGAGCTTGCTACATTCCCTTATCACTCGGAAAATTTTCATCAGGGTGCACAATGGCATGGCCTAACGCAACGCCGCTGACCGCTACTGCTGCGCCACCTGCAGCATAAAATTCGAGGCTCAACCCAAAGGCCAAATACAATAGGATGAGAAAGGCGATAACGCCGATAAACAAGATGGCAAACCGCGTATAGATGGGTAGCAGTTTAGGCTGACGCAGATACCAATACCGCTGCCGAACAAACTGCAATGCCGCAACGCTGCAGCTCAGCACTATCACGATCATGGCTTGAACCAGGGGCGGCGTTTGCAACCACGGCCAAGCAAACAGCGCGCCTAATACCAGTACCATCAAAATCGCGACCGCGACCAGCAGAACCCAATAAGCCCGCTGTGCTTTAGTCGCCGCTTGCGCCTTCGCTTGCATATCAGCAGCCAGCTTATGATCGCCGCGAATTAAATCATCCAGTGACAGGCCAAATAAATCGCTCAGTGCGATCAAAGCATCAATATCAGGATAAGTGCGCCCATTCTCCCACCCTGAAATCGTTTGGCGACTGACATGAAGCTGGTCAGCCAGTTGCTGCTGCGTCAGATTCTGTTTTAGTCTTGCCTGTTTCAGGCGAGTGCCGAACGTCATCGCTATCGCATCCCTTCGGCCCAATTATGGCACGAGGCTTTATCAGCGGATAGTAAAATTGCCGAAATGCCATGACGAGATTTGTGGCATTCTACCCGGATGCCGCTATTCGACGCAATTAGCGCCATCACTTATGATGCGTACTTGCGTCAGATTCATCCCTGCAATTTGCACCATACGCTTTAGAAAACCATCACATACAAATTGGCCTCGGTTGTTGCGGCGATTTTACCGGCGCCTGGTCACCCGCCAAAGCAGCCCCAGTTCGATGCCGGTCCCCAAGCCCTGCACCCCACGCCCCAACAAGAGCACCCAAAACGCCGGGGCCGCGCCGTCTAAGATCACACCAGCAATGAACAGGCTAATCGCCACCAAGAATAAACTGCGCGTTTTAAACCGCCGCTTCAACGTCGCCGAGAGCGGCACCATCGCCGCCACCACTAACAGATACAGCGTCGTCATCCACTGCACCGTGTTGGTTGCGATTTTGAACTCGTGCATCAAGGTAGGAAAGGTGATGTTCATCGCGGTTTCGACCATCACCCCGCAAAACGACATCAACCCTGTTGCTACAATTGCGCCAACGACTTTTGGCGTGATTTTCTTTTCGTACACCGTTGCCTCCTGGAATTTGATAGCTTGCTAACGAATTCCAACGTATCACACTATTTTGCTTCGCGTAAGCACAAACTGTTGACAGTCCACGGCATTCAAAAAACCGACTATCCGTTGTCTGATAGTCGGTTCACCAGCGAGGATTGAATCGGTTAAAGTCGCCCGAACAAGCAAAACAAATCGGTTCTCGAAGACTGCCGCATCACTTATGATACGGACTCCCAATCTGTATCATAAACGCCCGGTAGATCTGCTCAATCAGCACCAACCGCATCAGCTGGTGCGGCATGGTGAGCTTGCCGAAACTCAACGTATCATTCGCGCGTTTCATCACCGCCGGCGACAGGCCGAGCGAGCCACCAATCACGAAGGTAATGTCGGAATGGCCATAGGTCGTCAGATCTTCGATTTCCTTGGCAAAGACTTCGCTGGGCCGCTGTTTGCCCTCGATGGCCAGCGCAATGACCCATTCTTTGTCCTTGATTTTGCCCAAAATGCGTTCGCCTTCAATGGCTTTGACCTGCGTCATCTCGGCCTCAGACAGTGACTCTGGGGCTTTTTCGTCGGCCACTTCCACGATCTCGACCTTGGCAAATTTGGTCAGGCGTTTACGATACTCTGCAATCCCGTCTTTAAAGTATTTTTCTTTTAGCTTGCCCACGCCGATAATTTTGATATTCATGTTCGTCCGCCTCTGCTTTCCTGTTCAGTATAGCAAAAAAGCGCCTACTCCTCGCAGACGCTCGTGTTTACTTAAACCACCGGCTGGCGAAATCATACAGCGGCGTGGTCATGGGTGTGGTATGGAGCGCCGTTTCAAATGGCCCGGTGTAAATCGCCGCATCGGCACCTTGCGTCAGCTTCACGGCCCAGGTTGGGTCATACAGCAATTGCTGACCCACTGCCACTAATTCTGTCGTGCTGAGCACGTTTTCGACGTCTTCGCGGGTCCGCACGCCGCCCACGCCGACTAAGGGCAACCGGCCCGCCAGCTGCTCATGCACTGCAGTCAAAATACTACGGTCATTCACGCCGGTCCGTGCCACGCGCCGATAGTCATTGAGCGACACGTGCAAATAGTCCAGTGGCTGCTGGGCCAGCTGATCCACCAACCAGAGGGTATCGTCAAAGCGAATGCCTGGCGTTTCGTATTCCTCTGGTGACAAGCGATAGCCCACCGCAAACGGGCGGTCGGCCGTTTCGCGCACCGCCGTCATCACCGCGTCAATCACGGCTTGAATGAAGCCGTACCGCTTTTCCCGCGAGCCACCAAACGCATCAGTCCGCCGGTTGGAATGCGGGGAGAAGAACTGTTGCAACAAAGAAGTATTGGCCCCGTGCAATTCCACCCCGTCGAAACCAGCCGCAATCGCTCGGCGCGTGGCCGTCCCGAACGCCGCGATGGTGGCCTGTATCTCGGCCGTGGTCATGGCACGCGGCGTTTCGGCATTGGCCCGTTCTGCGGCCACGGCGCTGGCCGATACCGGCTGCTCACCACTCAGCGTCGCTCGGTCGGTCATCCGGCCGGCATGAAAAATCTGCACGATGGCTTTGGCGCCTTGCGCATGAATCACCCCAGCCAACGCGGCTAGTTGCGGAATTTCCGCGTCTCGATCAATCCCGAGCTCGCCTGGCCAGCCTTTACCACCTGGCTGCACGTTGGCGGCACCTGTGATCACAGCGCCAAGACCCTTCGCCCGGGCATGATAATACGCGATTTCGTCTTGCGTCACCGTACCATCAAAAAAGCTTTGTTTCGTCGTCATCGGCGACATCATCAAGCGGTTCGGTAAGGTCACCCCAGACCGCAACTTCAGTGACTCATTAAACTTAACCATTGCACTGCCCCCTCAGTTTGTGTTGTTTATCACTTACTAATTATAAGCTCACCAAGGCACTAACGCCACCGTCGTTTCGGTCAAATAAGCGGTGATCACTTCGGTTATTGTTCGCTAATGATTGACAATGTAACGACTTATTGCCCACTTTTTACACATTACCATCGCAGTGGTTTTTGGGCCTCGTCGTATAAGTGAATTTATGAAACGCCTATTTGTCGGCATTTAGGTGCATCTTTTTCGCCTTTTTTACCCTTCATCCGTATAATTTACCATAGCGTGTGTTTTACATGAGTTTTACACACGCTCCATTGTTTCACTTGTCTTTTAAGTGCAGAATAGTAGTGTTGAGTCAATTTTGGAGCGTGTAAAAACATATGACTGTAATCAAAAACATTGCCAAAGACCGGGTGCTTCAGATCACCGCTGCCTTGGTAGTGCTGAGCCTGTTCGTTGCTAAGCCACGACTTGCGGACATCAGCTTTTCAACACTCTGGTCGATTCTCGGGATGATGACGGTCATCCAGATTTTTGAATACCTGCACATCCTCGATTATTTCGCCTACCGTCTAACCAGTATCGCTGCTGACTCCAGGCAGCTGCTGGTGATGTTCGTCGGGCTGGCGCTGGTCGCCGGGATGGTGCTTACGAACGACGTGACCGTCATCACCTTGGTGCCGTTGTACCTTCAAATTGCTAAAAAATATAACTTACGCGAAATTCTGCCGGTGACTTTGATCGGCATGGCGGCGAACTTCGGTAGTGCGTTCACCCCATTTGGGAATACGCACAACATCTACCTGATGAGCCACTACACCATCACCGCTGGTCAGTTCTTCGGTTGGTCGACCCCGCTACTGATTGCCAGCATCATTTTGCTCGCCGGGTTTGTGTTGTTCATCCCTAAACAACCGCTACCGACTGTGGAGTTCCAGGACATTCACATCCAGACTCGGCCAACGGTGATTACTTGCATCGTGGCGCTGTTAATTTTTGCTGGGGTCTTCAAGTTCATCCCTTCCTACGTTGGGGCCATCGCCGCAATTCTGCTCGCCAGTGTTTACAACCGCGAAATCATGAAGAATGTCGACTATGCAATCGTTTTGACCTTTGCCGGTTTCTTCGTGATTGTCAGCGTCCTCCAGCAGATTCCTTGGGTCGTCAATCTCATCTCTAGCTTGATGAGCAGCGCCCACTCCGTTTTCCTTACCAGCATTCTCAGCAGTCAGTTGATCTCCAACGTGCCATCAACGGTGCTGATTGGGAAATTCACCAATTACGCTGCCGCGTTGTTCCTTGGCTCCAACATTGGCGGCCTCGGCACCGTGGTCGGCTCCATGTGCAACCTGCTGGTCTACAAGGAATACACCGACTGGGGCAATCATCATCCCGGCAAGTTCTTCCTCGGCTTTTTCGCCTTCAACATCATCGGCCTGTTGGTGCTGGGTGCCATGGGCTGGCTCATTCTCGATTTCGTTTATTAGGCAAAACCAAACGCGCGTCAACTGCAATTGAGTTGGCGCGCGTTTTAATTTGCTTCAAGGGCGGTCGGCGTGAGCTTGGCGCGGATTTTACCAGGTAAGTCTGCCCGTTTGACCGGCTGCCACCGTAGCACCTTCTGCCCTTTTGTTTTCACTGCCAGATAAGTATCAGGTTCAAGCGGCTGATCCGTGACTTGGATCAAGAGCTGGCGCGGCATCCCGCACCGATCATAGGCGGTCAGTTCATAGCGATAATCCCGCCCGCCGTGCGCGTTCGGCAACCACTCCACTTGCTTCGCCTGGGTTGAGACATAAACGGTGGTGCACGGCACGACCGGGTTCAGATAGTCAATCGCTGCCGCGGCCTGAGTGGTTTGATTGCGCGTCATTAGCGGCATGCCAAACAGCACTGCCATCACAATGATCACTAATGCGCCGCAATTCAACCCAGCCCGTTTCATGCGCTCCCCTCCTTGTTGTCACTATACCAATCAGGATATTTATCGGCATACGACTTAGGAAGGATTTCACATGGGGCCTTCGTGGGATTTTTCACGGTATCATGTCACGATGAGCTCACTAACGGCCAGTCCTCTCAAGCGTCAGCACGGAACCTTGTGCCTTTTGGAGATGAAGCAGGTGCAAGCAAAAAAGCGGCACCACCGCAATGGGTGATGCCGCACATGAGCATTAAAGGTCTTCGCCGTTGGTGGCGATCACTTGTTTGTACCAGTTGAAGGAGTCCTTGCGGCTGCGTTTCCAGCTGCCGTGGCCTTCGTCGTCAGCATCGACGTAGATGAAGCCATACCGCTTCTTCATTTCCCCGGTTGAAGCCGAAACAATGTCGATGGCGCTCCAAGGCGTGTAGCCAATCAGCGGCACGCCATCTTCCGCCACGGCCTTTTCGGCTTGCAGCAAGTGGTCGCTCAGATACTTGATCCGGTAGTCATCGTGAATGCTGCCATCCGCTTCCACCGTATCATAAGCGCCAAAGCCATTTTCCACGATAAACATTGGCTTGTGCCACCGGGCGTTCATCCAGTTCATCGCATAGCGCAGACCGACCGGATCGATTTGCCAGCCCCAGTCGGAGCGCGGTACGTATGGATTTTTGACGCTGGAGTTTGGTTCGTCGTAGTCCATTTCGGGATTGTTCTCGTTGTATTCAACGGCATTGCTGTTGTAGTACGAGAAGCCGATGTAGTCCACGGCGCCTGCCTTCAAAATAGCCTCGTCTTCCGGCGTTACATCGACATGGATGCCTTTGCGGTCCCAGTAGTGGCGGACCCAGACAGGATATTCGCCATTTGCCTGCACATCACCGAAGTAGTAGCGGTAGTCCATGGCCCGCTGCGCAAAGAGCACATCTTCTGGCTTGGCCGTCAGCGGGTAGATTGGTGAGAAGGCAATCATGTCGCCGATTTGCAGGCTTGGATCGATGGCGTGACCGATTTGAACCGCTTGGGCGCTGGCAACGAATTCCAGGTGGGCAGCTTGGAACATGGCTTCTTCCCAGCTTTCGTCATCCTTCAAAATCAAGCCAGAGTTTTGCAGCAACGCGTGATCACTGCGCCAGTTCGTCTGGTTGTTGATTTCGTTGAAGGTCATCCAGTACTTGACCTTGTTGTGGTAGCGGCGGAAGCATGTTTCGGCAAACTTGGTGAAAGCATCCACCACGGCCCGATTGCGGAAGCCGCCGTATTTCTTGACCAGCTTCAGCGGAATTTCAAAGTGCGACAAGGTGACGACAGGCTGAATGCCATTTGCTAAGCAGGTATCAAACAGGTCGTCGTAAAACTTGAGGCCTTCCTCATTCGGCACGGCTTCATCGCCATTGGGATAGATCCGAGTCCAGGCGATTGAAGTCCGGAAGCACTTGAAGCCCATTTCAGCAAATAGCTTGATGTCTTCCTTGTAGTGCGAGTAAAACTCAACGCCCCAGTGGTTAGGGTAAGTCTGGTCGGGCAAAACCGCACCATCCTCGATGCGGGCCACCCCATTGGCGCCGGCGCGCATCACATCCGCGATACTTAAGCCCTTGCCACCTTCTTGCCAACCGCCTTCAGCTTGGTGCGCCGCAATCGCGCCGCCCCATAAAAAGCCTTCCGGCATCTTGTAACCTTTGCTCATAAAATGATCCTCCTTGTGACGATAAAATAGACGCGTATGCCGAGTTAGATTCAGCCCCATTGCGCAGCCTTCATAGTTGCGCTACGTGGGGCAACGCCCGTGCACCTAGCTACGCATTAGGCATCACCGCAAAAAAACGCGGCAATACCTAACGCTAGGCTATGTGACGGGCTAAATGCGCCCCACTTCGCAGCCTTTTACAAAAGTTTGGCGCTGCTATGGGCCTCGCGACTCTGGCTAGCCAGGGGCGGGGCGCCATCACAGCGCCAAACGGAAATTATTTGCCAAGCAGACGCGGGAGACTACTTGCCTTCCTTGTCCAAACGCTTGTACAGATCAACGATTTCGCCCGCCAAGTCGCGGAACGTAATGCTGGTCATCAAGTGGTCTTGTGAGTGAACCATGAGCAGGCTAACCTTGGCGTGTTCGCCGTTAGCTTCCGCTGTCAGCATCTTAGTCTGTGAGTTGTGCGCATCAACTAAGAAACCATCAGCTTCTTTGAGCTTGGCATCTGCCGTGTCAAAATCACCCTTTTTGGCGGCTTGAATTGCTTCAAAAGCGGAGCTCTTCGCGTTACCACCGTTCAGGATCAAGCCCATGATTGCGTCCATGTTCTGTTCTTCTTCAGCCATTGTATTCTCCCATCAAAAACTAGTTATTGCGTTCTGGTACCGGTTACTTTTTACGGCAAGCTTACTTTTGGAAGTTGTCGATTGAGGTAACGGCTTCCTTGAGGACCTTTTCGCCGTTCATCATGCCGTAGTCTTGCATGTTGATAACTTCGACAGGAATGTTGTTAACCTTCTTCTGGAATTGGCCGAGCAGGTAACGAACCTGAGGTCCGAGCATTAAAATGTCTGGGTTCTTCGTTGCCAATGCGTTGTCAGCATCGGAGGCAGCGGTTGCAAAAATTTCCGTATCAAGACCTTGAGCTTCAGATGCCTTCTGCATCTTGGATACAAGCAAGCTGGTGGACATCCCAGCAGAGCATACGAGCATGATTGTCTTTTTGTCAGCCATAATTAAGAACTCCCTTTGATTAAAATTTTCGCAGTTAAAGTTTAACCGCTTTCATTACAATGCTATAATAATACGTGGGTACAAAATAAACAAGTGCTTAGTGCAAAAATTTGTTTGGAGGGGCGCTCATGTATCATCAAATCGCGGAGGAACTGCTTCAATCGATTCAAGCCGGGGAGTACCAATCGAAACTCCCAACCGAGCAAGAATTGATGAAACGCTTTAATGTCAGTCGGAATACAATCAGGCGGGCGATCGATGTTGTTTATCAACACGGGTTGCTTCGCCGGATTCAAGGCAGCGGCTACTATGTCAATAATGTGCAATTGCAAAGCACGATGACCATTAATTTGTCCATCGGCGCCGGCAAATCTTTGGCCAAACGCGGCCCGCTGAAGTCGAAAATCGTCACCTTCGACCGGGTGCTGGCGCGTGAAATTCCGCTGGCTCAAAAAATGAAGATCAATGACGACACCGAGTTGTGGCGCATCATTCGCCTGCGTTATTTCAACGGGATGCTTTACTGCCTTGAGGAAGCCTACTATCTGCGGGATGTCGTCCCGTTCATTTCCACCGATGTCCTTGATGATTCGCTGTTTGACTTCGTGAAGGAAACATACGATATCGATCCCGATTCAAGTGATGACTTCTTATCCATGACCACCTTGGGCCCCGACAAAGCCGACCTGATGAACCTGAAGCCAGGCACGTCCCTGCTGACGCTGGCTCAGATCAACTACATGCGCAACAACGTCATCTTCAACTTCTCCCAAACCGTCTACTGCTACCCAGGACTGGACTTCTACTTCCACTCAGCACACTTGAGCAGTAATTAAACCCAGGCTGCGAAGCGGGGCGCATTTAGCTCGACGATTAGCCTAACCTCAGGCATTGAAGCCGTTCTTTGGCTTCGAGGACTGAGGTGTAGCTAATCGCTCGAGCGTTGCCCCGCTGAGCGCAACTACAGGCTGCGGAGCCGAGCGCACTTAGCCGGATGGGTAAGCCTTTCTAACGCATGTCAGTCTGTACGCGCTATGCGCTACAGACTGCATTGCCGTCGTACTTTGACGGCGAGGCATGGAGCGTAGCTATCCACTCCGGCGTTGGTCAACCGGAGCGCAACTAGAAAGCCTGCGGAAGTCGGCGGGCCTAGTCCGATGAGTAGCCTATCCATCTGCCCTTTACCAGTATGGCACATTAGAATTCTCTCCAACCAGTCAAAAGGACTCGCCTTCTGCATGAAGACGAGTCCTTTTGCGTTGCTTTTAAACGGCCTATAACGGTCGCGCTGACTGCTTATCGCTAACGGTATCCCTGTCCACTGCCAAGCCCCAAAGCGTTAAGCGCGCCTGCTAGGCAGTTTTAACCTCATACTGGTCGGCATCCCGCCGGCCAGTCCGGGCCCGCAGCGCGTATAAAATCGTGATGGTATCGACGACTTCTTGGAACAAGGCACCAATGATTACCGGAATGACCCCAGCACTGGCAATCAGCATCAGGACGGTACAAATCCCAATCCCGATCCACACCGCTTCTTTGGCGATGCGCATGGTGTCTTGAGAGATGATCACCGCACACGCGACTTTGGTCAGGTCATCGCGCAGGACCACTGCGTCAGCCGATTCGCTGGCTGCCGTGGCGCCGTGTGCACCCATGGCAATCCCAACATCGGCGACCGCCAAGGAAGGTGCATCATTGACGCCATCGCCGACCATGACCACTGGCCGGTTTTCCTTTGGCGTCTGATCGAGCACGGCAATTTTGTCAGCCGGCAGCTGTTCGGCGTAGACCTCATCCAGGCCGACTTGAGCCGCCACTTTATCCGCAATCGCTTGGGAGTCGCCAGAAATCATCAAGGTCTTTTCCACACCTAATTCATGCAAAGCCGTGATGGTTTGCTTGGCTTCAGGCCGCGTCCGGTCCGTGAAGGTGATGACGCCAGCGTACTGGCCAGCCACATTAACGAACACCGAGGTCGCATCCACTTGTTGGTCAGTTTCCGCAAAGGCAGCCTTCCCGACGCGCACTAGTTGGCCATTCACCGTGCCTTGCACCCCTTGTGCGGTCACTTCTTCGGCATCCGCCACTGGCAGCAGGTCCTTCCCTGCCGCTTTAACCAACGACCGGGCCAAAATATGAGTGGATTGCTGTTCGGCACTGGCTGCCAGCTGCAGGAGCTGGTCAGCAGTGTAGCCGGCTGCTGGCAAAATCTGATCCACCGCCAGGACACCTTGCGTGATGGTCCCAGTTTTATCGAAAGCGACTGTTTTCGCAGTGGCGAGTTTCTCCAAAGCGGTCCCAGATTTCACGATAATCCCGGCCCGGCTGGTGCGGCTCATCCCGGAGACCATGGCTACTGGCGCCGCCAAAATCAAAGGACATGGGCTGGCCACCACCAGCACCTCAGCGAAGCGCAGCGGGTTGCCCGTCACTGCCCAAGCCACGCCGGCAATCAGGTATGCCACCAGTGTAAATGGCAAGGCATAGCGATCAGCCATGCGGACAAAATGCGCTGGCCGGGCTTCAGATTCTTGCACCAGCCGCACAATCCCTTGGTACTGACTGTCGGCGGCGCGCTTGGTGACGCGTACGGTTAAGGCGGCATCGCCGTTGACCGTCCCACTCATCAGCTCATCATGAACGTTTTTCTCCACGGGCTTGGATTCACCGGTCAAACTAGCTTCATCGACCAGGCTACTGCCGGCCGTTACCACGCCATCGACAGGCACCAGTTCGCTCGGCTTCACCACGACGATATCGTCCACCTGCACGTCATCCACTGAGACATCGTGCAATTGGCCGTCGACCAGGCGATGCGCCGTAGTCGGCGTGTTATCCAGCAGTTGCTTGAGGTCAGCATTGGCCTTGGTGGCGGCGAAGTCTTCCAGCGCATCCCCACCAGTCAGCATCAGTAGCACGATCAAGGCTGCCCAATACTCACCCACGGCCAGGGTCGCGACCACCGCGGTGATGGCCAATAAGTCCACCCCAAACGAGCCGCTCCGCAGGGTTTTGATCATATCAAGCAGCATCAAAAGCGCAATGACCGCCCCGATCACCGTAATGACCACTTGCGCCCACTGTGCGTGGTGAAGCCCAAACTCACAAATCAACGCAATAATACCGACACCTAGTACCGCCCAAAGCCGACGATAGTTTTTCACCGATCTCACTCCTTCATCAAATATCCGTCTTAATTATAACGGTTCTAATGTAGAAAGTCCAGTTAGATGAGAATTATTCTTCTTTAGGTGGGCACAACTCAATTGGCCACGCCACAGTCCCGGCGGCAATCAGGTTTTGCATATGGTTGAACAAAAACAAGAGCCAGGTGAAGCCAATGGCAAAGCCTTGCATCTCAAACGCGGTTAATGAAGGGTAGCGGAAAAACTGAAAGCCCATGTACATCAGAAACTCTAGGCCGCCAACAGCATACGAAGCCCAGAGGAATTCTTTGGACACCCCTGGCAGCAGCCAGCGCAGGCTCAAAATGATGAGCAGGATAATCGACACCAGCCACATCGACACCCGGTCGTGCAAGACGTGGAACTGGGCGTTGTTCGGGAAAATCCCGATGCACGCCAGGTCCACCGCCGCCAGCGTCAGCAGGCCCCGCAGGACATTCAGGCGCATGTTATGCGGATACTGCTCGGCCAAGCACACAAACAGGTAATCCACTAGGGTGATCATCACCAAAGCCGTCATCACCAACGTCAGATTGAATTGCCAGGCGTTGCGCGCCAACTGGGTCCCCAAAAAGCTCAGGTTATACTGCCACCAACGGCGACTACCATTAGACGCCATCGCAATCACGGCGCCGGAAATCACCACCACCGTCAGCAAAGTGGACAAGGTCGTGGCATTGAGCCGCAGCGCCATTTGCACCATAAAAATATTCGCTAACGACAAAAATACTAACAGCAGTACCAGCGCCGTGAACAGGTCGAAACTCGCGCCAGGGAACAAAGCCCCCAGCACCCAGGAACCCCCTAGCAGCAGCATGCCCAAAATCACCACAAAGGCGATCATGATCACGGGAAAATTCCGCCAGTACACCCGTTTGGAGAAGCGATTGTCTGGGTCATTGCGGGACTGAATGAAAAACCCAGCAAACAGCAAGGTCCCGCTAACCAGCCCCAACCCAATGGTAAAACTGGCCACCGACACATCCCCATCCAGCGGTATCATGTGCAGCCCTTGACTCAGCCAATAAATGAACGCCCCCAGCGCCGCAACGCCTGCCACCGCCAGCGGCCAAATAAAGCTCAGCCGCCCAGACCGCAGGCGCTCCACTCGCTCTGGTTGCATGATGATGCGATCATTTTTAATTAACAGTTGCATTGGGGTATCTGGTTTCACCCGCAACTGTGCATATACCCCTTCTGGCACGGTGACGGTCAAGCGCTCGGTCGCCGGTTGCGGCGGGATTTTTGCTTGCTCCGTTTCTTTCATGATGATTTTCACTCCTATATTTGATCTCTTTGCCTATAATACCGTAACCAGCCAGCAAAATTCGCCTTTCACGCAAAAAAGCCCCGCCTCAGACTGGGCAATCTGAAGCAGGACTCATTTTTTGGGAGGAGGAAATGGGTATCGATGATGAGAATAGTGGGGTCTATTCAATCTCGATGTGATGAGGATCTTGTTGCTGTTCGGTCAGCTTCGGCAAGGTAATGGTCAACACGCCGTTGTCGTAAGCCGCCTTGATGTTGTCTTCGTCAACGTTGGGCAACCGATAGCTACGGCTCATCGCGCCATAGCCACGTTCACTCATCAAGATGTTGCCTTTATCATCACTGTGATCGTTGAAGTCTTCCTTCTTCACACTGATGTTCAGCACGTTATCTTGGTAGTTGATGTGAATGTCGTCCTTCTTGATGCCAGGTACATCCACCTTAGCGACGTAATTCTTGTCGGTTTCTTTGATGTCCGTCTTCAACACCTTCGTATCAGGCATCATGCGGTCAAAGAACCGTGGAGCAAAGTGATCGAAAAAGGGATCATCCAACCAGTCATTCCGCGTCAACAAGTCATTTGCCATAACCAAAACTTCCTTTCTAAAATCTGAGCTAGTCGCGCTGATTGTTCTGCGCGTACTTCTTTGGAACAATTCAAGGCTAACAGGTCGCCATTTTGACATTCAAATAAAATGCTTAAGCAATTGGAATCTGATGGTCCGCTGCGGCCTGAGTCAACTTCGGCAGCGTGATGGTCAAAACCCCAGCCGTTAAATCGGCGGTAATGGCGTTAGCGGCCACGTTCGGCAACCGAAATGCCCGCTTCGTCGCCGCTTGAGGCCGCTCTTGAACCAAGTAATTGTGGTTATCAGCCGGGTCCGGCCGTTGTACCGATACCGTCAGTTGTTGATTTTGATAATTTAAATCAATTTGATCTTTAGTGGCCCCAGGAACATTCAGCCGCGCAATATAAGCATCGGCGGTTTCTTCAATATCCGTTGGTAGGTCACTGGTTGGGACCGCGTCCAGCCAATCAGAGAATGGATCAGCCAACCAGCGATCGCGCATAAGTTCATTTGCCATCATTGATGACTTCCTTTCATATCCAGCTCAACAAGGTTTCGTTCGTTCCTTGTTTACATAATGTATTATCGGTCGTTTTAGCACTCTTGTCAATAGAGTGCTAAAAATAAACTAAAAAAAACTGCTGCCCCGGTTGTGTTCCGGTGCAGCAGTGCTTTTAAGCGTCTGTTAGCAGATTTTGCCACCCAAGGCTTTCATTTCTTCACGCCGAGCTTGTTCTTCATCGCTGAGCGGCTGCGCCCGGTCTAAGGTCACCGCGCCGTCCAAAACGCCACTATCATCGCGCAGGTTCAGGGCCCCGTTGCGATAATCCAGGGTGAGGCCATGGCCCAGGTACATCGGCTCCAGACTACCAGTCGTGATGGTCAGATCGGCATCATTGGCCAAGGCGTCAGCATAGTCGTCATCGGCCACTTCACTGATCACCAGCTGGAACTTGTTGCCAATGGCACAGGTGCCGCCGAGCTTCGAGTACTTGCTACTACCGTCATCTAAGGCGAGGAACAGGTGCTCACTAGGTAAGACCTTCCCTGCTAAGTACGTCTTTGCTTCTGGCTTGATTGAGATTTCCATTTTGACTCACCCTTTCGTGGTTTTTAGGTTGTGCACAACCTTTCCAGCTCCTATATTACGGAGTTGCGGAGATAAAGTCAAGATTAACTTACTTTACGATAGTCAGTAAGGTGATCATACACACCCAAACACACGCTATCCCCAACAGTTATCCACACAGTTAAAAACTTGACCGCTAGTGATTGTGTTCACCTTCGTTTTTGACACCAGATTTCGTGTCGCGAAAAATCAAGTCAATTATTTTTGATTTCGAGTTATCCACACTAGCCAATAATTCAATTTCACGAACTACCCTGTCCAAAACCCTGTTCCAATAGGCCGTACAGGTGTTTGGTGAGCAAGAAAATTTTCTTATCCACAGGCCATCCACACCCTGTGCAAAAAACTATCCACGACGTACAATCCAAGTTATGAACACTATCCACAGACTTATCCACAGGCTAAGGGGTCAGTTGTCCCCACTCACAATTCACACTTGACAAAGTAATCCTGAACATTTCGGCGTGGCCACTGTCCAACATCTGGAATTTGACAGTAAAAAGCTCGCCGCATCATCGAATGCAACGGACTTTCCGAATGAGGGTAGCAGCATGGTGAATTCTACGTGGATTATTCAGAACCAACTGCTGGCAATGACAACAAAAAACGGAATGACCTTCACCGGATCATTCCGTTCCCATTATTGATCATTAATTTGAACTCGACGTGTCCAGCTGATCCGTGGTTTGACTCAACTTCACACTGACGGTCTTCTTCTCGCTACCGCGATAGTAGGTCAACTTGATGGTGTCCCCGACTGCGTGCTTGTAAAGCGCGGTGTGCAACGTCGCCACACTGGAGACGCTGGTGCCGTCAACGGCGACAATCACGTCGTAGCGCTTAAGCCCTGCTTGCTTGGCCACACTGGTGGAAGTAAAGCCTGCCACGACGATCCCTGAGGTGACACTTGATGGCACCTTCAACAAAGAGCTTTGCTGCGAGGCGGAAACCGAGGACAGATCCCGGGCTTCAATCCCTAAGGCTGGACGGACGACTTTCCCTTTTTCTACCAACTGGTTGATGATAGAAACGACTTCGTTACTTGGAATGGCAAAGCCCATCCCTTCAATCGTCGCTTCTGAGTTGCTGGTGCCGGACAGCTTCATCGAGTTAATCCCAATGACCTGCCCGGACAAGTTGATCAGCGGCCCACCAGAGTTCCCGGAGTTGATGGCGGCATCGGTTTGGATAACCGTTGCTTGGCCAGTGGTTTGGCCGGTGGTTTCATCGGTCACATCCACAGTCCGGCTGGTGGCGGAAATAATCCCTTGGGTCACTGAGGTTGCGTATTGCGAGCCCAGCGGCGACCCAATCGCCAGGACGGTTTGGCCAGCAGCAATCGAGCTGGAGTCACCGAAACTGGCGACTGTGGTGACCTTGCTGGCATCAATGGACAGGACCGCCAAGTCGGAAGTCGAATCCGTCCCGACTAATTTCGCGGTTACCTTGGTGCCATCAGACAAAATGACTTCCAGCGCATCGGAACCAGAGACCACGTGATTGTTCGTCACGATGTAGGCTTTACCGTCTTTCTTTTGGTAAATGACCCCGGAACCTTCACTGGCTTCTTCTAACTTACCTGAACTACTACTATTACTGGATGATGAGCCACTATCTTGGCCGAACATGTCACCAAAAACATCGAGGCCGCTGCTGGTGCTTTGCGACTTCTGCATATTGATGACAGAAACGACGGCCTTTTCAACTTTCGCAAAAGCGGTTTGCGAAGCGCTACTTTCCTTCACTGAAACATTGGAAACTTGAGTGGTGCCAGATTTTTGACTGGTATTCGTCACGCCAAGATCCGCGCTACTACTTTGGCTGAGGCCCCAGTAGGCGACCCCGCCACCAACGCCGCCCCCGATCAAAGCCGCCACCACGGCAACGATGGCAAGTTGCTTGATGCCACCGCGCTTTGGTTTCGGCTGATTGTCAGGGGTTGGTTGTTCTTCTTGGAAATCGTGTGATTGATTATCCATTTCTGACCCTCCTACACGCTTATTTCGATAGTTTAAGTGTACAAAGTGGGTATGACGAAAATATGAAGAAGGCTAGTAATTATCGTGTCACTCACCCTACGCGCCAACCGTGAACAACGGATCGGCAATCGCAGGGTCGGTGTCCAAAATTTTGAAGTCGTGATCCACCGCCAAGCCTTGCGCTTTGAGCATGTTCGCCACAGTCACATGGGCCAAGGCCTTGATGTTGTTATGCGGCGACAAGTGCCCCAGGTAGATACGCTTGGTTTTCAGCCCAATCACATCCATGATGGCATTGGCCCCGTCCTCATTGCTCAGATGGCCAAAATCGCCCAGAATGCGCTGTTTCAGCGACCACGGATAAGGCCCTTCGCGCAGCATTTCCAGATCATGATTGGTTTCCATCACCAAGGCGTCGGCGTCGCGAATGGTGCCTTCGATGTGGTCAGAGACATAGCCAGTATCGGTCACGATTGCAAACCGTTTGCCATCATGCTGAAATTGGTAAAACTGGGCCGCCGCCGCGTCATGTGACACCCCGAAACTTTCGACATCGAGGTCGCCCAAATCCAATGCCGCCCCGCGATCAAACACCCGCAGCTGATCTGGTGGTAACTCGCCGACACTGCGCGGCAAGGCCGCAAACGTCGGCGCATTAGCATACACCGTCAGCTGGGGATACCGCCGTGCCAGCACCCCCACGCCGCGACAATGATCGGTGTGTTCATGCGTAATAAACACACTATCGATATCTTTGAGATCACGATCGATACTATGCAGCAAATCATTCAGCTTTTTGCCCGACAACCCCGCATCCACTAACACCTTATGCTGCGGCGTTTCGATATACGTAGCGTTCCCTGAACTACTTGATGCCAGCACCGACACCCGCATCCCAAAATCCTCTGTCAAAATAGTCACCTTTCTTTACAGGCTGCGAAGCCGAGCGCACTTAGGGGGACGGCCAGCCTAGCCTGAGGCATTACCGCCTGGTTTTGGCGGTGAGGTCTCAGGCGTAGCTGGACGCTTCCCCGGTGCTCGGCGGAGCGCAACTATAGAAGCTGCAAAATGAGGCCAGGTTTAAAGAGCAACCATTGTAGTTGCGCTCCGGTCGGCCAACGCCGGAGTGGCTAGCTACGCTTAAGGCCTCGCCGTCAAGTGCGGACGGCAATGCCTTAAGCTAGGCTACCCATCCGGCTAAGTGCGGCCGTCCTCCGCAGCCTAGTCTGCTACTCGAGCTTTCAACACGGTCTTATTAATCGCGTTGACTTTCTTCACGGTCAAATTTTTCGACCCTTGGCTTTCAATGCCGACGAACCAGGCCGGGATATAAACTGTACTCCCCTTCGCGTCTAGGAGGTAAGTGTAGGCTAAGCGCGTCCACTTGACCGTGCTGTTGTTAGCAATTTCGTTTTCCCGGTACAGGGTCGTGACGGCATCTTGCGCGCTGCACAACGCGACATTCGCGCGCAGGGTCGTGGCGCTGGGCAGATACGTTTGGGTGTAACCGGTCAGGCGGTGATTGGCCACGTGCAGCGTTAACTGCGCCCGGTCATCATAGAACAAATGGCCCCCGATTTTCTGCGCGAAGACGTAAGCACTGGCGCTGGAAAGTTGCGGGGCGTAGACATAGACTTCGCCATGGATGACGTTGCCTTCCGTCACCCAACGTTTGAGCCGGTTAGCCACGTTGCTCTTCACCGTCAGCGGATTTTGCAAGGTCGCTGTGAGCGTGGTGCCATCAGTCTTGGAGAAGCGCAAACTTTGGCCAGCCAGCGGCGCCGCATCAGCTTGGAGGGTCGAGGCGTTGGTGCTAGCCAGATAGCTGCCTTCGCGCGTTGCGGCGCTAAGCTTTGGTAATTTGATGTCGTCGCGCTTGATGTCTTGCAGCACTTCAGAAGTTGCATCTCCCGCCGTGGCCAAATCCACCTGCTGGTTTTGGAAGAACGTCATCCCTAAAAAGATATTCAGCGCCACGAACACAATTAGAAAAATGGTTTCGATGCGTCTAAAGTCCATCCTTCACCCCTCCTTTCTATTGCACGATTTGAGTCGCTGCCCGGTTGATCTGGGCGGCATTGCTTGGCAGCAGCCATTCGGTATAGCGTTTGTACTCATTGTTGATTTTGACGAAATACGTGGGCGTCAAATCCACCACCTGGCTGTTGTCCTTTTGCGGCTGCCAATAGTAGCCAAGTTGAATATCTTGCACTGACGTTTCACTATAACCTGCGTGATCCAACTGGGCCAGGACATCCGCAGTGCTCGGCAGGGATACTGCCGCCTGCTTCGTCGGAATCGCGACGGTTAGATTATTCAATGAGAAGGTCATGGCTAAGCCGTTGCTGGAGTTGGTGACTTCGACGGTGCCATTATAAGCATCATTGAAAATCGGCAGGCCTTGCGCATAAGAGCGGAAGGTCACCGTATGATCGGTTTTGTCATAACCCGCGTAATGCATGGTATTAACGCCTTGCAAGTTCAACTTGGTAATGGCTTTATACCCTGCTTGCAGGGTCGCGGTCAACTGCTTTGTCTTCGTCGCACCGCTGCTGTCTTCATACTGCACCACATCGTCGTCATCGTTCAGCGTCATGCGGTACCGGTCATTCAGCGTGTAAATGACTTCATTGCCAATTTCTCGCGAGTCCACAGTGTTACCTTGCGAACTTGGCATCAGTAACGAAACGAAATGGTTGGCGTTCTGCTGATCAAGTAAAAAGGCATACGGCGTCACGGCGATACTCTGGTCAAAGGCGGTGATCCATTTCCCGTTCAGCTTCTTTTCCGTGACGGGTAAACTGGTCGCTTTGACACTGGCCAGCACTTCATTCACTTGCGTGGCACTGGCGTTTTTCAAGGTGACTTCGCGTTTAGTGTGCGTTTCGTCATTCAACAGGGTCAGCTTCGGCGTTTTGTCTGCGAGGTGAATCAGCAGCCGGTCAAACTGGAAATCAGCTGGGGTGTTCACTGCTTGATGTTTGAAATAGCGCGTGTCGAACAGCTTAAAGCTAATCGGCCCAGCATATTTCAGCTGCAGTGTCTGATCCGTCTGGAGCAGCGCGGTGTAGGCCGCACCGCTTAAGGTTGCCTTCGCGCCGACTTTGACAATGCGCCAGTTGCGCAGGGCTTTGTGCAGCTGGCCAGTTACTGCTGTATCGGGCTTAAACAGCAATTGTTTTTGGCCTGATTCCACCGCATACGCTGTGGTCGGCATCATCAGATACTCGGTCTGCTTGCCCACCGCGGTGTCCGGCGCGGTTTTGACCGTGGCCGATGATTCTTGACGGCCGAGGCGAGAGGGATTTTGCCAAATGAGCCAAGTGAAAATCAGACTCAGGGCCACCATCGTCATTAAACTGACGCGTAAAATCCAGCCACTAAGCTTCATCCCAATCACCTCCGTCTTCATCTAGCGGTTGGTAAGGCAGTGAAATGTAGAAGGTACTGCCCTTGCCTTCTTGCGAATCGACCCAGATGCGGCCGCCCAGCGCTTCGATGACTTCCTTGGAAATGGCCAGCCCCAGCCCGGTGCCACCTTGCTGCCGCGAGCGCGCCTTGTCGACGCGGTAGAAGCGGTCGAAGACTTTATTGATATCTTGGCGCGGAATGCCCAAGCCTTGGTCAGAAATCGACAGAATGACATGGTTATGTGTTTCCAGCAACCGCGCGGAAATGACGCCGCCATCTGGACTATACTTGATCGCATTATTCATAATATTGTCGATCACTTGCATAAACTTGTCCTGATCGATTTCCACCCACAAGTCGCGCTTGGTAATTTCACGGCGAATCGAATACTGCTTGTGCGTGGCATGGGCTGGCAGGCTCTGGTTATTATCCTTGCCGGCCTGCTCGTTATCGGTTTTCAGCATCATATCGAACCGGTCAAGAATGTAGTTGAAGAACTCATTCAAGTTCACGTATTCCAGTTCAATTTTGCTGGTGCCAGAATCCATCCGTGACAGCGACAGCAGGTCATTGATCATGCGAATCATGCGGTCCGTTTCATCCTGCGTCACCTTCAAAAACTGCGGTGCAATCTCGGGATCCTGCCAAGCGCCGTCGCTCAGCGCCTCAATGTAAGAACGCATGGAGGTCAACGGCGTCCGCAATTCATGCGAGACATTCGACACGAATTCCCGGCGCTCGCGCTCGTCTTTTTGCTGTTCCGTGACATCATGGAGCACGGCCACCAACCCGGAAATAAACCCGGTTTCCCGCTGAATCAGACTAAAGTCCACACGTAAAATCAGCTCATGATTGAGCTGCTGGGAGAAATCAAGCAGGAGTTCTTTTTGATTTTCGAGCAAGTCGCGTAGCGTGTAGTCTTTTTCAATGTTGAGCAGGCGCAAAATCGAAACACCAATCACGTCTTCGTTCTTGGTGTTCAGGAAATCCAGCGCCGTTTCATTGATGATGATGACATTGCCGCGCCGATCGGTGGCGATAACGCCATCGGTCATGTGGGCCAGCACCGAATCCAACCGGCGCCGCTCCGCCTCACTGGCCTCCTGGGCCTCCTCAACCCGCACCGACAAGTTGTTAACTGCCACTGCCAGCTGGCCCAGTTCATCTTGCCCGTAAATCCGGACTTGGCCGGAATAATCGCCGCGTGCCATGCGGATTGCCTGCTTTTTCATTTCTTCGATCGGCCGCGTGATGGCGCGACTAATGACAATCGAAATAATGACCCCCAGCATCCCTGCGACTAAACTGGCAATCAGGAAAATGCGGACGATCTGATTGATATTGTGATACACCGTCTCCATTGAAGCCGTCACCGAGACTGCCCCAATGACGGCGTTCCCTTCACCGGTAGCACTCGGGTTTTTAATCGGGATAATGCGGGTATACATCGAGCCAGTATTCGAGGCATATTCATAGCCCTCAAAAATCTGACCATTATACAGCACATTTTTGATGTTGTTATTCGCTGACTTGGTGCCGACATCGCCTTGGGCATTCACGTTGGAATTCGCCCGCACCGTGCCCTTAGCGTCTACCACCACAATCGTCGCGGTATTGGCAATATCAGCTTGGGAAATCGTGGACTTCATCGATCCATTCGCATCGTCAGTATCGGTGCGCATCAAATCCGTGGCCAACTTATCCTGCAAATAAGGATCCAAGTTAATGCTGGTCTTGAACGTATCAATATTCTGCTGCTCAAGCGACTTCACAAAATACGCGCCAATGATTTCCACCGTCACTAACAACAGCAGAATAAACACCAGCGCGATTTTGAAGTTGATCGATTGAAAGAACTTGATCTTCTTATTCATGAAAATCTCCAAATGAAGGCTGCGAAGGTCGGCGGGCTTAACTCGACGATTAGCCTAGCTTCGAGCATTACCGGCGCTTTTTGCCGGTGAGGCTTGAAGCGTAGCTAAGCGCTCGAGCGTTGCCGACCGGAGCGCAACTATGAAGGCTGCGAAGGCGGGCGCACTTAGCGGGATGGCTAGCCTAGTCCAGCGCATTGAAGCCGTCCTTTGGCTTCGAGGTGCTGGACGTAGCTAGACAGTCCCGCGTTGCCGACCGGAGCGCAACTACAGGCTGCGTAGGTCGACCGCACTTAGCCGGAGCGCAACTATGAAGGCCTCGAAGGTCGACCAGCACAACTACAGGCTGCGCGCCTTCATGCCCTTATTCCGCGTCTGGGTTCTTCAGGTAATACCCCACCCCACGCCGGGTGATCAGCCATTCCGGATGCGAAGCATTGTCTTCGATTTTTTCCCGCAACCGCCGCACAGTCACATCAACGGTCCGCACATCGCCGAAGTAATCATAGCCCCAGACCGTTTGCAGCAAGTGTTCCCGCGTCATCACTTGGCCCAGGTGTTGCGCCAAGTAATGCAGCAGCTCAAATTCACGGTGCGTCAGCTCGATTTTATCGCCGCGCTTAGTGACCGTGTAAGCATCAGGATGGATGGTCAAGTCGCCGACGGTCAGCTCCTTGTTGTCATCATCTTGCTCCTGCTGCTGCATGCTGGCGCCGCTGCGCCGCAAATTAGCCTTGACCCGGGCTACCAGCTCGCGGTTAGAAAATGGCTTGGTGACGTAATCATCAGCGCCCATTTCCAGCCCTAGGACTTTATCGATTTCGGAGTCCTTAGCCGTCAGCATGATAATCGGTGTGTCATGGTCTTTGCGCACTTGACGGGCGACTTCCAGCCCATCGATTTTCGGTAGCATTAAGTCCAGTAAGATTAGATCGGGATTTTCTTCGTTTACTTTGGCTAGCGCTTCTTCACCGTCGTACGCGGTGACCACATCGTAGCCTTCTTTACTCAAATTAAATTTGACGATATCAGAGATTGGTTTCTCATCGTCAACCACAAGGATTTTTTTTGCCATCATTGGCCTCCAATACTCTCCAGTTGCGTTGTTTCTATTATAACGGTTTCTCACGGGTTGGGCAAAAAGCAGTAAAAGGCTGCGGAGCGCGGCGCATTTAGGATGACGGCTAGCCTAGCTCACCGCATTGAAGCCGGTTTTTGCTTCGAGGCGGTGAGCGTAGCTAGACGCTCATCCGTTGCCCCGCGGAGCGCAACTGTATTGCTCAGCCTGTCCGGGCCCGGACAGGCCAGCCTCCGCAGCAAGGGGCTGGAACGTGGTGGCCAGCGCTTTGAGCCTCTGCGAGTCTCAAAGTCGCGGCTTGTTCTAAACCGGAAGCCACCGGCTAAGAACAATTTCACCACTGAGCCCCTTGCCGCTCCGGCCGGCCCGCCCTACAGTAGTGGTTCTTGTTTCACTATTGGCTTAACCCTAACATACGTGGTGTTCTGACGCATCCGTTGCCGTCGACAATGCTCGCGATGAGATTGGTAACCTGTCCTAGTGAATATTTTTTGCATATTCTTGAATTTTTCTTGCATATTTTCCCAAATGGGTATATATTCATATAAAATTCATCTTGAGGGGTTGGCAGGTTATGCATAAATTTTATCGGTGGGTCCTCAGTCTCATCGCCATCTTATTCATCGGTGGCGGCGTGGCCACGGCCTCGACCCAAACGGTCCAAGCGGCAACAAATGACAGTACGCCGGCGGCCATCAAAAAACGGGGTTACATCATTCTTGGGGTGTCAGCAGATTACGCCCCGATGGAATTTCATGCGACCGTCGATGGCAATGACAAAATCGTCGGCGCCGACATTTCCCTAGCGAAGAAAATCGCCAAGGATATGGGCGTGAAATTACAGATTAAGGAAATGGGCTTTGATGCGCTGATTGGCGCCTTGAAGACCGGCAAAGTCGACATGGTCATTTCTGGGATGTCCGACACCCCAGAACGACGCAAGCAGGTCGATTTTTCCAAGCCTTACACCTATGAAAAGCAAATCATGGTCATCCAGAAAAAGGATGCCAGCAAGTACAAAAACATTGCAGATTTCGAGGGCGTGAAGGTCGGTGCCCAAAAGCAGTCGACGCAGGAACAAATCGCCAAAGCTGAGCTGCCTGATGCCAAGATTGTCAGCCTGGAAAAAGCGAACGACGTGATTGCCCAGGTCCAATATGGCAAAATCAACGCCGGGGTCATGTCCAACGTGGTCGCCGGGGCCTATGTCCAAAAGAACCAAGCGCTGAAAATCATCGATCCTAAGTTCGCCACTGGGAAGGCGCCTACCGTGGTCGCCATCGCCAAAGGCAACAGCGGCTTGACCAGCGCCGTGAACAAGAGTATCAAGGACATGCAAAAGCAAGGCCTCTGGTCCAAGTACATGGACGAAGCCTACACCCTGCAAAACCAAAGCAATAGCTTCTGGCAGAAATACGGCAGCTTCTTTATCAAAGGGGCCGTTAACACCTTGGTCTTCGCGCTGTTAACGGTTATCGCCGGGACGGTGCTAGGCACGCTGCTTGCCTTGATGCGCCGCAGCAAGGTTTGGATTTTGAAAGCCATCGCGGTGATCTACGTGGAATTCATCCGCGGCACGCCTTTGATGGTGCAAGCCTTCATCGTGTTCTTCGGGACGCAGGTGTTGGGGCTGAACCTCTCCGCTTTCGTCGCCGGGGCCATCGCGATGGGCATCAACTCTGGTGCTTATGTTGCTGAAATCATTCGCTCCGGCTTGAACTCCGTGCCGATCGGCCAAACCGAAGCGGCGCGTTCCTTGGGCCTGTCTGGTAGCGAAACCACCCGCTTCGTGGTGCTACCGCAAGCCATCAAGAACATCTGGCCGGCGCTGGGGAATGAATTCGTCACCGACATCAAGGAAAGTTCGGTGCTGTCCGTGATTGGCGCGACGGAATTGATGTTTGAAGGGACCACGGTGCAAGGCGCATCGTTTGAACCGTTCTTCCCAATGATGATTGTGGCTTTGATCTACTTCGCCATGACCTTCATCCTGAGCCGGTTGCTCGGGGTCGTGGAACGGCGGATGAACTAGCATGGTGACAAAAGGCGGGCACGAGCCGGCCTTTTGGTGCGTTACACTGGAAATATAATTAAAATGTTAACTGAACCAATTTAGGAGGAATTATTGATGACAGACAAAATTGTATTGGCATATTCAGGCGGCTTGGATACTTCGGTGGCCATTCCATGGCTCCAAGACCGCGGCTACGACGTTATCGCCGTGTGCCTGAATGTCGGCCAGCCCAACGCGGACATGGCTTTCATTCAAAAAAAGGCCCTGCAGGTCGGTGCGATTGAAAGCTACGCCATCGATGCCCAGGACGAATTTGCCGATACCTACGTGGCGCCTGTGATCAAAGCCAATGCCTTGTATGAAGGCGACTACCCGCTGGTTTCCGCCTTGTCGCGGCCGCTGATCATCGACCACTTGGTGCAAATTGCCCATGAGCACGGCGCCGTGGCCATTGCCCATGGCTCCACCGGGAAAGGCAACGATCAGGTGCGCTTCGAGGCGGCCATTCACGCCTTGGATCCGCAGCTGAAAATCGAAGACCCGATTCGCGATTTTCACTGGTCCCGGGAAGAAGAAATCGACTACGCCAAGGAGCACAACGTTCCCGTGCCGATTGGCAAAAAGTCGCCTTACTCCATCGACGCCAACCTCTGGGGCCGCGCTAACGAAGCCGGCATTCTGGAAAACCCGTGGAACCAAGCGCCAGCTGACGCGTGGGCGATGAGCGTCGCCCCAGAAGAAGCGCCAGATCAGCCAGTCTTCATCGATTTGACCTTCAAGCAAGGCCTGCCGGTGGCGATTGACGGCGAAGCGATGAAACTCGCTGATTTGATCAAGCACCTGAACAAGCTGGCCGGCGAAAACGGCATCGGCCGCATCGATAAAATCGAAAACCGCATGGTCGGCATCAAGTCCCGCGAAGTTTACGAAGCGCCAGCCGCGGCAGTGATCATGGCGGCGCACCACGAGCTGGAAAACCTGACCTTGGAACGCGACGTGGCCCATTACAAACCACTGATTGAACAGCAGCTCGCCACCATGATCTACGAAGCCAAGTGGATCACCCCGCTGTTTGACGCGCTGATGGCCTTTGTTGACCACACGCAAACTGTCGTCAACGGTGTGGTGAAAATGAAGCTGTACAAAGGCAACGCCACCCCAGTCGCCCGCAAGTCCGACACGAACTCGCTTTACGATGAGAACCTGGCCACTTACACCTCGGCTGATACCTTCGATCAGGAAGCCGCCGCTGGCTTTATCAAGCTGTGGACGCTGCCGGGTACGGTGTTTGAAGAAGTTAATCACGTGCACTCACAGAAACCGGAGGAAAAATAATGACCGACAAACTCTGGGGCGGCCGGTTCACCGCCAAAGCCGCCAAATGGGTGGATACCTTTGGCGCCTCCATCAGCTTTGACCAGCAAATGGCCAAAGAGGACCTCACCGCTTCCATCGCCCACGTCAAAATGCTTGGCGCTCAAGCCATCATCCCAAAAGCTGACGCGGCCACGATTGAAGCGGGTTTGAAGACCCTCATGACCAAGCTGGAAAACGGTGAACTGCACTTCACCGTCGAAAACGAAGACATTCATTTGAACATGGAAAGCCTGCTGACGAATTTAATTGGGCCGGTGGCAGGTAAGCTGCACACGGCGCGCTCGCGCAACGACCAGGTCGCCACGGATTTTCACCTCTGGCTGAAAAACCGCCTGCCGGAAATCATGGCCGCCATCAGCGACCTGCAAATGGTGCTGGTGGAAAAAGCTGAGGAAAATGCCGGCACCATTATGCCGGGTTACACCCACATGCAGCACGCCCAGCCCATCACGTATGGTCACTATCTGCTGGCGTATTTTGAAATGCTGCAGCGCGATTATGAACGCTTTGAATTCAACCAAAAGCACACCGACATGTTGCCGCTAGGCGCCGCCGCCCTGGCCGGCACGACCTTTCCAATTGACCGCGAAGCGGTGGCGGCAAGTCTCGATTTTGACGCCGTTTATCACAACAGTTTAGATGCCGTGTCGGACCGTGATTTTGCGCTGGAATTTCTCAGCAACGCCGCAATTTTGATGCAGCATTTGAGCCGGCTGGCCGAAGAGCTCATTCTGTGGTGCACCTATGAATTCAACTACATCGAAATGGCCGATACTTTTGCCACTGGTAGCTCCATCATGCCGCAAAAGAAAAACGCCGACTTTGCCGAGCTCGTGCGCGGTAAAACCGGCCGGGTCTACGGTGCCTTGATGGGACTGTTGACCACCATGAAGAGCCTGCCCTTGGCCTACAACAAGGACATGCAGGAAGACAAAGAGCCGGTGTTTGATGCTTATACCACCATTCTCGGCTCGCTCCATATTTTCACTGGCATGCTGGAGTCGATCACCGTGCACAAAGAGCGGATGCATGACGCCACGACCAATGATTTCTCCAACGCCACCGAATTGGCCGATTACCTCGCCACTAAAGGCGTGCCGTTCCGGCAGGCGCACGGTATCGTCGGCCAGCTCGTGCTCCATGGCATCCAGACCCACCAGAGTTTGCAAGACATGCCGCTGAGCGAACTGCAAGCCGCCGCGCCGCAGATCGAAGCAGATGTTTATGCCGAACTCACCTCGGAAGCCGCTGTGAACCGCCGCACCAGCCTCGGTGGCACCGCGGTGGTCAACGTTGAAAAAGAAGTGGCGCGCGCTAAGGGCATTATCGCCAGCCACTAAAGCCAAAATGACCAACCTCGCGGATTCGCAAGGTTGGTCATTTTATTTTGCTGCGCATCCCTGTGCCGAGGCGTCAGCGTGACCCCAGCGTGATTGGCTCGTTATCGACTGAACTAAAGCCGCTGGTAGCCACTAATTTTGACGTCTGTATGCGCCGCTACGTATGCCTGCCAGGGGTCAACCAGCCATTCACGATCAAGCGCCCGGTCTTCATTCAACGAGCTACGCTGGGCCAGTAGCGAGCTCGGCGTGCCCGGATGGGTAATCAAAGCCAACGTACCAGCTTCCGGTAGCGCCTTGATGGCAGCGGCCACGGTGGTTAAATCATCAGCGTTGTGCCGCAACCCTAGCGTCTGTGTAGGCGCCGGGATTGACCGCGTCTTCAGCATTCCCCAGAGCTTGGGCTGCTCGCCAGCAACCAGGTTGTGCCGCAGCGGCAGACCTGTTTCCTGGGCCAGCTGCGATACCACGTCAAACACCGCCGGACTGAGCAACTCGAAGTTCTTGTGGGTGGTGATGTGATCAATCGTAATCCCGAAACGCTGCGCCAGCTTGATTTGCTGGCGCAGTTCGCTGGCTAGTTCACCGAGGTTGATTTCACCTATCGCCAGCCGAGCCGTGAATTGATCAAATGACAACAAGTAGCCGCGCTCATCCACCAGTGAGGCAATCTGCTCCGGCGAACTCGCCGGCAAATGGCGGTCGATAATCAGATGAATGCCCATCTGCTTGCGGCCAGCCGCCTCGGCTAGTTGCATCGAGTCCTGAAACCCTGGCATGGTGGGCATGCAATTCGTTGCTGTTACCACGCCCTGATCCAGCAAGGCCAAAATGGTTTTGGTAATCGCTGGCGTCAGGCCAAAATCATCCGCTTCGACAATCACTTGTTTCACGCTTACGCCCCCTTTTTGCTTACTGTACCACAAAACCGGCCGCACGAAGCGACCGGTTGCTGGCAAAACTATAGTAGATATTGTTGCCACAGCTGGGTAGCAGTGTTCAGAAAGCGGGCGCGATTTTGGCCTTGCACGTTGCCTAAAATCACCACGCCAGACTGCCCGTCGCGGCTGATCTGCACCGTCGACAAGAAGCCATAGCCGGAGCCGTTGGCATGCAGTGCTTGTGGCTCATTCAGATAGAACCCGCCGCCGTAATGTTGGCCAGCTGGGTACAGCGCAGCCGGCGTGACCCCAAGCAGCTTGCCCGAGACCAAAGCCTGCTCGGCGCGGAAGAGATCTGTGGCGCTCATATACACCTGGCCAGTGCCGAGTTCAGCATGCATCGTGTCCTTCGAGACGAACTGCGGCTCAGCATACAGGTTATTGCCTTTCAGCGAATAGCCGGTCGCAACCGGCTGGGTAGCAGACAAGTCGTAGGCCATCGCGGTGTGTTTCAGCGCCAGCCGGTCGCGGTACAGGCCCATGAACAGTTGCTGGTAATCTTGCTGGGTGACCTGTTCGAGAATGCCCGCCAGCAGCACATAATTCACCGGCATATAGGCATATTGGCCAAGGGTCTTGGGCCGCACGGTCAAATGCGCCGCGTCATAGGCCACCAGCTGCGCATCACTTTGATATTTGGGCACCAAGGTATGCGGCGTGCTCAGCCCAGCGTTCATGTGCAGCAGATGCGCCACGGTCAGCGTCGGCTGGCCTTGCAAGCGCGAGTAAAATTGGCCGACTGGCGTGGTCAGTGCCAGCTTACCGAGCACCATTTGCTGCATCACCAGACCTGCAGTTAGACTTTTTTGCAGCGAGTCGATTTGAAACATGGTATCGGCGGTGTTCAGGCGCTTGCGCGCGGCATTGGCATAGCCAGCACTATATTCAGCCACAATACGGTTATGCTTGACCATCAAAGCAGTGCCGGAAAAATGCTGCTGCGCCAGCGGCCGTTCTAGGGCTTCCTGCATGGTGTTGTCGATGGCGCGTGGCAGCGAGCTGCCGGCTTTTTTGGCTGGCTTGGCTTTGGCCTTCACCACCACTGTCTTCGTTTGCGCTGGTGTTTTAGGGGCCGTCCAGCGGCCCAAGCTAAAGCCTAAGCCCAAACTCAGCGCGGCCACAATGCCCAGCAAAGCCAGCCGGCGGTGAACACGAGTGCGGTTATTTTGTGCGTAACGCATGTGCTCACCCCACTGTCTTCGTCTGCGCCCAGGCCTTGGTGTAGAAATAGTCATCAAGTTGGTAATGCGGGGCCAGTTGCGGCGTCGTCAAAAACGGTTTGACCACGTGATCAACGGCCAGCCAGCCTTGCCAGCCCAAATGAATGGTGTCTTGCATGAAGTAGGGCTGGCTCCCTTTTTGACTCAGATCCAGCACCTTATCGAAGCCTTGTTCGGCGAGCTGATACTTGAGTTTACCCACCGCTTCTTCATATTCCGGCATCGACAGGCCAGTGTAGCGAGCCCATTTTTGGTTGATCGGCGGAATAATGAATTGCACGTTCATGTTGGCCTTGGCAAACTGCTGGAGCAGCAGCTGGAAGTCGCCGTATTCGGGACTGACGCGGTAATCAAAGCCGCGCTGGCTGCCAGCCAGTTGCTTGAGCCGTTTGCCTTTGAGCCGCTTATTGAAAAAGTCATTGTCGATGCCCATGTTGTTCGAGGTGGTGCGCGCCTTACCGATTTGCGTGGCTAGCGTGCTGAGCGCTGCGGGGTCATCCGTAGCTGGCAGTTGCCGCATGCCGCGTTCAATCTCTTGCCAGCGCGGGGAAATCGACAAGGTGCTGAAGAGATTGTCCTCATTCTTCAAGGCTTGCAGTTCGGCTTGCAGCCCCACGCGTTGCGGCTTGGTCAGGCGCTGACCAGCAGCAATACGATATAGCGCATCGCGCATCACGATACTTTTGGCTGGGGCCCCCATGGCGAGCAGGCGGCGAGCGGCATAACGATCCGCTTCGCCGCGGCCGGCCTTAAGGAGCCAAGTGGCAAGTTGCAGCGGGGAGTAATACTGATCAAAGGCGGCCGGAATCTGACCTTGTTTGGTGAACCACTGCATCGAGACGATGAACACCGCCCGCTTACCATGAAGCTGGGGCATCATGGTTTGCTCATCGACAAAGTGCACCAGCGACTGGGTCCCCGGATCACCCAGCAACAGCGGTTGATACGACCGGTGATACTTGGCCGCTAAAACCGAAGGATGGAACGGATCCATCCGCGCCAGCTCTGACGAGCCGTAAAAAGGCACGTAGTTTTTGGTCAGGGCCTGGTGTTTGATGCGCTGGCCGCCGAGAACGGTTGGCGACAGTGAGACGGCGTCGGCGTGCAGCCGCTGAACACTTAATTTCTGATTTGGTAGCGGCGCCAGCAGCAACCCCAGCACAATCAAAGCCGCTAGCACGACCGGCCCGAAAATTTGCCAGAGTCGTTTTTTCATGCCGTTGCGCTCGCTTTGGCAATGATTTTCGCTGGGGTGTCCCACTGGCTGCGATCGAATTCAGAAACAGGGACGTCCACGCCGAGCTGGGATTGCAGTTCCAGCAGAAGTTGCACGGTGTCCATTGAGTCGAGCAGGCCACTGTCGAAGAGGTTTTCATCCAAGTTAGCGGCGAAGTCCTCGCCGGTTAAGTCGTTCAGAATTGCCAAAACAGTTTCTTTTGTATCCATGTTATTTTCTCCTTTGTTTGTGTGATTGCCCGCTGGTTTGGGTGCCGGCGACCTCCGCGGTGGGTCGCTGCTGGCGGTGCGGCCGGTCCGAGCCGAAAAGCGGTCTCGGACCTAACGATTGAGCCGCAGTCGCTTCGCGCCCTTGCGTCTCAATCGTTGCCGCGCATGGCTCTGGCAAGCCTGCAAAAGGCGCAGTCTTGCGGTCGCCCTGCGGTTCACAGCCGCAGTGTCCCACCGCTCCAGCCGCCAGCACCCAAACCAGCTCCTTAACAGAAACAGGTGGCACTTGGATCATAGATTTTACATTGAGCTTAATTTACTTAAACCACAGCGTATCCAAAAACCCTGAGAAGATGAGGAAGCTGAAGCAGACGACGTTGAAGGTGATGAAGATGGCCAGCGCTTCAGTCCAGCGGTTGTGGGGTAGTTGTTTGCGGTGCTTCTTTTTGAAGCGGAGCCAGTAGTCGTTGATGATGATGGCCCCGGCGTGAAACAGGCCGTAGACGATGTAATACCAAGTGACACCGTGCCAGAAGCCCATCACCAGGAAGTTGATCAGGTACGCGACTTGCGAGATGCGAATGCGGTTTTTGATCAGTTTATGTTTCATGATGAAAAAGGTGACGCGCATGAAGATGAAATCGCGGAACCAAAATGACAGGGTCATGTGCCACCGGTTCCAGAAGTCCTTGATGTTGTGCGCCTGAAACGGCCGGTTAAAGTTCATGGGTGTGTTGATGCCCATCACTAAGGACAGCGCGACGGCGAACAGGCTGTAGCCGGCAAAGTCGAAGAACAGATACATGGCGTAATCGTACATGTATAAGCCTAGGGCCGGGCTGAGCCCGAGCCAGCCGCGGTGCACCAAGGCGGCTTGCGCCAGGCGCGGGAGCCATAAGGTGCCAAAGACATAGCCAAGAATGAACTTGTAGAAGAAGCCGAGAAACAGGTACCACACGGCGCGTTCCAGCATGGCCACATAGTCACTTTGAGTCGGCACCTGCTCATACTCTTGGGCGAAGCGCCGGTAGCGGTCGATCGGGCCAGAGGAAATCACCGGCATGAACAACATAAAGCGCAGGAACATTCCCAGCGACAGCTGTTTGATGGTGCCGTCGCGCAGTTCCATCAGCACTTGCACGGCTTTAAAGGTCAGATAGGAAATTCCCAAGAACCCCAGCAGCGATTGATTGGGACCAAGCGCCGGCGTCACTTTGACAATGACCAACGGCAAAATGCTCAAGGCCACCACTGAAACAAACACCGGGGTCGTGTTTTTGGTTTGGCGATACCGCGCGTAGCCAGCGACCAGCAGCAGCTGATACACCACGTAAGCGATCAGGGCCACGCCCTGCTGCCACTTGGCGCCGGTGAACATCAGGGTGATGAACGCCGCCGAGACGATGGTTTCATAAATGCGCAGCCGGTGCCCGTAATACAGGCCAATCATCAGTGGCAACAACGCCACCAGCAACAGGACAAAGTATTTGGGGTCGGCATAAGGTTGTAAATTGATCATTGGCCATTGACCTCAGCAATCAGCGCTTTGACCGCCACCTTACCATTTTGGGTCAGTGGCAGCTCATCGCGGTAAATGAAGCGTTGTGGCACCATGTAAGGCATCATCACGCCTTGCAAGTACACGCGAATGGCTTTGGTCAAGGCCAACCCGGATTCGGCTGGCGCTTCTGGCACGACATAGGCCAGCAGTTGCGCAACCTTATGTTCGGCGTTGTATTTCGGCACTGCCACGGCTTGGTGAATCATTGGCGCCTGGTTGAGGTAGTGGTCCACTTCTTCCAACTCAATGCGGTAGCCATTGAGCTTGATTTGAAAATCGGTACGGCCTTGATAGAAAATCAAGCCGTCTTCGGTAATGTAGCCGAGGTCGCCGGTTTTATAGCCGCGCACAGCGCCGGCGGTAAAGGCCGCAGCAGTTTTTTCTGGGCGGTTGAGATAGCCTTTGGACACGCTTGGCCCAATCAGCTCCAGCTCCCCGCTTTGGTGATTGTCGGCTTCACGCTCGGAACCTGGCACTAAGGTGATGGTGGTATCCGGTTTGGCATAACCGATTGGCAAGCGATCATGGTCGGCCAACACTTGATCCGTGATTTCAATCGCCGTCACCGCCACTGTGGCTTCAGTCGGACCATAGGTGTTAAACACCTGGGCCTTCGGGAACCGTTGGCGCAATTTGGCCGCGGTGGCATGGGTCAGTTCTTCGCCGCAGAAGAACAGTTGCTTCAGCGCCGGATAATGGGCCGCATCAAAGGTCTGATCTAGCAGGCAAATATCGATGAAACTCGGCGTGGACACCCACACATCCACCGGCAGCTGCGGCAGCGTTTCAAACAGCTGCTTCAAATTCTCGGTCGCTTCACGCGGTAAAATCTGCAGGCAACCCCCTGCGGTTAAGGTCGGGTACAACGACATCACGGACAGGTCAAAGGAAAATGGCGCTTGCGCCAACATCCGCGGCTGGCGCGGCAAGTTGAAGCTGGCCATCCAGGCCACAAAGCTGGTGAGGTTGCCATGGGAAATCTGCACGCCTTTGGGCTGGCCGGTGGTGCCGGAAGTGAAGATGATATAAAAATTATCATCGGCCGCTGGCGTCGGCAGGGTCGTCGGCAGCGGCACCGTCATCATTTCCGCCACTTGGCCCGGCGTTTTCACTGGGGTCTTCAGTGCCACTGGCACGGGCTGTGTGGCCAACACCACGGCTGGTTCAGCGATGGCTTCAATCATCAGCAGGCGGTCTTGCGGCGAATGGGTATCCACCGGAATGTAGGCGCGGCCGGCTTTGACGACGCCTAAAAATGCCGCGATGGTGGCAAAGCTTTGGTCGCAGTACACCAGCACTGGGCCGGCAGGTAAGGCACTGGCTAAAAGCGCGGCGGCAATGCCATCAGAGGCGGCTTTCAGTTCACCGTAAGTATAATGATCGGTCAAGACCGTCAGCGCCAGCCAGTCGGGATGTACCAGCGCAATATCATCGATTTGTTGCACGATTGTTTTCATGAGTGCCTCCTAGAATTCGTTGTAAATAAAATGGCCACCAGCGACGCCGCGATAGCTGTATAAGTAGACCAAAATCAGAATGATCACGGTGTAAAACAGCGTTTTGGCGACGAATCTCACGCTCGGTTTTGCGAAGAAAGCTTTCATCTGGGATCCTTCTTTCTGCATTAAAAAAGCAATGACCTTAGTGTAGTGGTCATTGCTTTTGCCTTCAGGAGTACTTTCTAAACCCAAGATTAGAGATTTTCAGAAACCGCCAACGGCAGGTGCACCATGAAGCGACTGCCTTGGGGCACATTATCGACCACGCTCAGTTCACCGCCGCTGAGTGTGGTCAACTGTTTGGCAATCGCGAGGCCCAAGCCGGTGCCCTTAATCGCTTTAGACCGGGATTCGTCCACCCGATAAAAGCGATCAAAGATCTTACCCTTTTCCGCGTCAGGAATCCCAGGGCCCAAATCCGCCACGCTTAACAGCGCACGTTGGCCGCCTTTAGTGATTTGAATCGTGACAACACTGTTAGCTGGCGCATATTTGCGGGCATTGGACAACAAGGCCAGCAGGGTATGTTCGATCGCCTCAGCATTGGCCTGCACCATGAGCTGATCCGGCACGATGACTTTGAGGGTCTGGGAGGTTTGCTGCTGATAGCGGCTGACAACGCGCTTGACCTGGGCCACTAAATCATAAGCGGCCACGCTCATTTGCGCGTTTTCCATGCGCGACAGGGCTAGCAGGCTTTCAATCAGCTGCTGCATCTTTTGCGATTCGTCATCAATGACCGCTAGCGAATCGGCAAACAGTTCCGGGTGGGCCTTGCCATGGCGCTGCAGTAGGGCCACATGACCGCGAATTGCCGTCAGCGGCGTGCGCAGTTCATGACTGGCATCCGAGACAAATTGATTGTCTCGCACCACCTGCTGCTTCAGCGAATGGAGCAAGCGGTTGAACTCCACCGTCAGCTCCCGCACTTCCTCTGGCCCTTGCGGCACCGGTAGCGCCTCTTGCCCATCGGGACTCGGCGCATCGGAAATCACCTTCGCCGCACTGGTTAAGGTCACCAGCGGCTGGTTGAGGCGCCGCGCCAAAACACGGGTGGCCCAGCTACCAACAAACAAGCCCAGCAGGGTGATGCCGGTACTCAGCAGCAGAATCATTTTGAAGATGTCGATCATGCCATTGAGACTCAGCCAGGTATCATACACCACTTCCAGCTGGCCATCCTGTTCCACCGCGCGGGTGTGGTAATACACGCCTTGGTTGCCTTGATATTGGACGTTCGAAATCAGCGGCCAAGTGGACCAAGTGTTGTCCAAAAAGCGCCGGGTGTTGCGGGTGTAATAACGCTGCACCGTTTTCTTCCCTTGTTTGACCTGAATGCGGGCAAAGGTGTGGTGCGTGTTGACCGGTGTGTTTTCATGCCAGTACGCCCAGTCTGGTTCATCTTGGTCAAACGAGGCCTTCAGCGTTTTCATCAGTTCCACGCTGTCGTCGTGCTTGTTCTTGATTAAATGAATCCCCACCACCGTGATGGTCGAAAAGCTCACCAAGAGCATTAAAATCACCAGCAAGCGATTGTAGGCATGCGTGATGCGGGCGGCACTGCTATTGCTCCGCTTACTCATCGGTCGGCCCCTCGGCAAGCATGTAGCCAATGCCACGCACCGTTTTCAGCAAAGTCGGCGTGCCAGGCTGGTCGAGCTTTTGCCGCAGGTAACGGACGTACACGTCGACAATGTTGGCCTGACCATCAAAACTCGTCCCCCACACGGCATCCAGCAATTGATCCCGGGTTAGTGGCTCGCCGCCATGTTGCATGAACACCAGCAGCAAGTCGAACTCCCGCTGGGTCAGCTGGGTCAGCTGACCGCCGCGCCGCACCTGGCGGGCTTTGGTATCCAGTGTCAGATCCGCCACATGGAAATTCGTTTGCACCTGGTGATTGCGGCGAATCAGCACCCGAATCCGCGCCAGCAGCTCCTCAATTTCGAAGGGTTTGGTGATGTAATCATCCGCCCCATTATCAAGGCCCGCGACTTTATCGCCGACATAATCGCGCGCCGTCATCATCATGATGGGCACGACTGAAGTTTTGCGAATGCGGCGCATCACTTCCAGGCCATCAAGCTTGGGAATCATCCAATCCAGTAAAATCATATCGATTTGATCGCCTTGCACCTGAAAAGTAGCAAAGGCCGCTTCCCCATCCTGCGCCGTCAGGACCTTGTAGCCTTCAAAATTTAATTCTCGATCCAGGTATGAAATCAACCCAGCTTCGTCTTCTACTAATAAAATTGTTGCGGTCATGGCTGCCTCCTGCAGGTAAACTCCCCTTATAAGGATAGCACGCAGCAGACACGGCTTAAGATAACAAAAATGTCACCTCATCAAAGCAAAAAAAAACCAATCACCGCCATTGATCGGTGATTGGATTCTGATGGTGCTTACTTCTTCGCCGCGCGCTTGGCGTGAATGTTGCTGATGTAGCCTCGGACAAGTTGCAAGAACGTCTGCGTCTTAACGATATGCTCAGCCGGAATATAGACTCGAATGGCACGCAAGGTGCGCTTGGGATCCTTGCTGGCAAAGGCAAAGTTCCCGCTATGCTTGGTGTGAATCGTGAAGCGCGGGATGTATTTGCCTTTGAACATAATCGTGGCCTCAACAATGGTCACTTCACCCCAGGGAATCTGGATGAACTTGCGCCTGTTGCGATTGGAGAACCACTCGAAGCCTTTGTCGCCGACCATGATTTTACCGTAATCAGCGATCCCTAGATAGGACGTGGCATCGACGGTCAGATCGACTTTCGTGTTGATGGATTGAATGACTTCTTGCATGGTTAATCCTCTCTTGGCTTTTGCAACGATTATACGCCCATTAATGGCGAAAAAGAAAACCTCGAAGCGGCTGCTCCGAGGTTCTGCGGAACACTATTACATCAAGTGCCAAACGTGGAAGAGAATCCCGACCACGAACAGGCCCAAGATGATGACGATTGGTGAAATCTTCTTCTTCAGCAGCCACATGCACAGCAAGGTCAGCAGCAGTGCCGCCAAGCCTGGAATCAGTTGATCCAAGTTGTTTTGCAGCGTTGTGACTTTGATTTTATCCAAAGACAAACCGTTTGCCTGCTGGGTCAAAGCTTCCTTGATGCCCTTCGAACCAGAATCAAGTGAACTCCAGTCGATGTAGGCGCCTTTTTGCTGGGAAATCTTGGAAACAACTGGCGTGAACTTCACGCTGACCCACCGGTTAACCAAAGCCCCCAGGATGAACATCCCAAGAATCGAAGCACCCTTGGTCACGTCTTGCAGCAACGTACCGGACATATCATCGGCAATCCGGGAACCGGCCTTGTAGCCGAATTCCTGGGTGTACCACATGAAGGCAATCCGCATCAGGTTCCAAACCACGAAGAAAATGATTGGGCCCATGATGTTCCCAGACAAAGCCAAGGAAGCAGCCAAGCCGCCGAGAATTGGCCGCGCGGTGAACCAGAATACCGGATCCCCGACCCCAGCCAGCGGACCCATCATGCCGACCTTAACCCCTTGAATGGCGACGTCGTCAATTGGCGCCCCATTCGCGCGTTCTTCTTCCAGCGCCAGGACCACACCCAAAACCGGCGAAGCCAGGTATGGGTGGGTGTTAAAGAATTCCATATGGCGCTTCAAAGCAGCGACGCGGTCCTTCTTGGCCGGATACAACTTCTTGATTGCTGGAATCAGTGAGTAAGTCCAGCCGCCGTTTTGCATCCGTTCGTAGTTCCACGAGCCCTGAAGGAAGGTCGACCGCCAGCAGACCTTCAAACGATCTGACTTAGTTAATTTAATCTGTTCAGCCATGTTTATCCCCTCCTTCGTCAATAATTATCGATGATGTCGCCGACAGGATCGCCGGTGCTTGCGGACCCACTGTTACCGTTAGAGGAGCCGCCCATCTTCGACAAGGTCAAGTAAATCAAGGCCAGCGCGACGCCAATCGCCCCCAATGAAATCAGGGTCAACTGGGAAATGGTCGCCATCACGAAGCCAAGGGCAAAGAATGGCCACACTTCACGGGTGGCCATCATGTTCAGCACCATGGCATACCCAACGGCCACGACCATGCCCCCGCCAATACCAAGGCCATCAGTCAGCCATTTTGGCATCAGGTTCAGCAAGGAGCGCACTGGGCCAGCCCCAACGGCCAAAATCAGGCCGGCTGGAATTGCGATGCGCAGCCCTTGCATGGCAATTGCCACGTAGGACCAGAAATCAATCATCTTGAAGCTGCCTTCTTCGGCCGCTTTGTCCATCAAGTGCACAATCGCCGTGGCAATCGTCCGCACCAAGGTGGTCAAAAGCAAGCCAGCAACGGCCAGCGGTACCGCCAGCGCAATCGCAGAGTTAACCCCGGCGCGGCCCTGGCCGCCCAAAACCAAAATAATAGCAGAAGCAACAGAAGCCAGGGCGGCATCAGGCGCCACCGCGGCCCCAACGTTCGCCCAACCCAAAGCAATCATCTGCAGCGTCCCACCTAGAATCAGGCAAGGGACGAGCTGGCCGGTCACCAGGCCAATCAACGTACATGCAATAACTGGTTGATGGAATTCGAATTCGTCAAGAATCCCTTCAACCCCAGCTAAGAATGCCACGATGAGGACCAAGATGATTTGAATAAAGTTCAAACTCATTAGTGTATCCTCCCTTTAATGTTAGGAATGTCGATTATTTCTGTGCGTTCAGCGCATCTTGCGCCTTTTTGAGGATGGCATCCATGTTGTCTGGCTGGTCACCTGGGACCTTCCGGACATCAAAGGACACACCCTTTTCCTTCAAAGTTTTGAAGGTATCAATATCGGTTTGGTCAAAGGCCAAGACCTTGTTCGGTTGGACTTTACCCACCGAGTGCGCCATTGAGCCGACGTTCAGGGTCTTCAGCGGTACGCCGCCTTCGATGGCCTTCAGTGCGTCTTCTGGCGTTTCAAATAATAGCAATGCCCGTTCGCCGCCGAAATGCTGATCGTCTTTGGCGATTTTGATCATCTGAGCGATAGGGATAACGTGCGCCTTGATCCCAGCTGGCGCCGCATCGGTGATCAACTGCTTACGCAGCTTGTCATGCGCGACACTGTCTGAAACCACGATGATCCGCGTCGGGTTAACCGACTTACTCCAAGCAGTGGCCACCTGACCATGCAAAAGCCGCGAGTCGATGCGCGCCAAGACATAAGTCAAGCTGCCTGGCCGCCCGCCTTTCGCTGCTGGCGCAGCGGCAGCAGGAGCTGCTGTTTCCGTCTTCGGTTCAAGGTCCTCGGGCTTAATTTTGACCCCATCGCGGCCCGCTTCAATGATGTGAGCGGCGATTTCTTGTGCTGAATCCATGGACAAACGGGAACCGTAAGCTTCAATCAGCATTGGCAGGTTCAACCCAGTCACAATTGCCCACTTATCTTTGTGGTCTTCAAACAACCCATTGGCTTGGTTGAAGGGTGAACCGCCCCACAAATCAATAAGGAACAAGACTTGTTCGTCTGAGTCGAGCTTGGCAACGGCCTCCTGAAGATGCGCCTTCAGATCGTCTGGGCCTTCATTGGGCTGGAACGTGACTGCTTGCACGTTTTCCTGCTCACCGAAGATCATCGAACCTGATTGCATAATGCCACTGGCAAAATTACCGTGGCTGGCAAGGATGATTCCGACCATTGTTTGTCGCCTCCTGTATTTATTTTATTCGGGACACAGTATGCGCTCTCATTTGTCTGAAACCGGTTCGACAGTTCAGCGCATAAACTCATCCAGAGGTTAGTATGCCCAAAACTCTGGGTAATTGCAACAAACAACCCCTGAAAAAGCGGAGCGTTTTCATGAAAGTTCCTGAATATCGGTATTCAATTGGGTAAAAGTTTTTCAAAAATTTTTTTATTTTTCACGAGAATAGCTAACTCCTGATGTAAAGCGGCTTGTTCGCGTTGCATCGTGATTTGTCGAGCAATTAACCACCTTTTCTCAGCTTGGGTTTCTGTCTTAACACCATACTTATTTTAACATTAGCTATGAAAATTGACGCTTTGGTAGGCCTATTTTGAGCAATTGGTTTGCTGATTTTAAAAGCGCTTTCAGTGATTTTTACATTGTGCACTAATGGCGAAAAATTGCTTATCATCTAAATTAGAACGCATAGAAATTGCAAATTTAGTCTATACTTTTCATCTATACCACTACCCAACGCGTGAACAGCGCGCTCCTGATCATTGCCTTGATCGCCAAGTTAATCAAAGCCGCGACGCTAAGCCATCGCTGGACGTAGGTAACTGTCTGACGGACGAGGCTACGCTTGGTTTTCCGACCGCAAACCGACCTAAACCGATTGTGTTTCTCAAAACCAGTCAAATCAGTCATCCCCACCGTTCACACGCTTTCCTTTTAGCCACTACTGTTATTTAGCAGGGTGGGTGGGAAGGCAGAGGGGCACGGTGGTCCAGCCGCGAATCAGTTCGCCCACGAGGTGACTGCGCAGCAGGCAGCTCCTGGGTGAACTGGGGGCAAAGGCGAGACAGCGTTGAGCGCGTTAGCGCGATGCTGGCTCACCTTTGAGGCTGGAGACCGTATTTCGGCTCCAGCCGTCCCCCGCAGCTGGAGTGCCGCGCCCCGGCGCCGCACCACCCGCCCTGCGACGGCCATTCGCCCCTTGACAACGGTGGCGCCAGTCAGTACAGTAGAGCTCGACAATTGAATTTACCACTACGAAATAGAGGTCGCGGAGAAGACGAACGCTGAGGAGTGCCTGACCACGTTGAATCAGCCGTAAGCGAATCCGCCGAAATTGACCAGCTCATCAAGGGCGCTGGTCAGTTGGGCCAGAGGGCGAATAGCTCCTGGACTGTCGAAGCATCTTGCTTCGGAGCGCTATGATTCTGGTTTAACCACTGAAATCATCGGTCGACCTTTGTTTGCTACGGGTCGACCTTTTTTGTTGGGCCGAAACGGTACCGACCGCTCAGTCAGCTGAGCGAGCACTCTATTTCCCGATGTCTGGTCTTGGCAACAAGGCCAATTTGAAGGGAGTTTTTCACATGATGAAGGGTTTTAACCGTCGCCTGCTAGCTTTGGGGGCGACCGTGATTGCGGCGTTGGGGCTCGCTTGGCCAGTCCAAACCACGCATGCCGCGGATAACGGCACGTTCAAAGTCGGCATGGAAGCCGGCTACGCGCCATTCAACTGGACGCAAAGCACCAGCGCTAACGGTGCCGTGAAAATCCAGGGTTCGCAAGATTACGCCAACGGTTACGACGTGCAGATGGCGAAAAAAGTCGCCAAAGCCTTGGGCAAAAAGGTGGTCGTGGTCAAAACTGACTGGGATGGTCTGTCCCCGGCTTTGACCTCTGGCAAAATTGACGCCATTATCGCGGGCATGTCCCCGACCGCGGAACGGCGCAAAACCATCGACTTTTCCAGCACCTACTATGCCAGCAGGCTGACCGTGGTCGTACGCCGCGACAGCAAATGGGCTAAAGCCAAGAGCATCAATGATTTCAAAGGCGCCAAAATCACTGCCCAACTGTCCACCTTCCATTATCAAGCGATCAAGCAAATGAAAGGCGTCATCAAGGAAACCGCGATGAACAACTTCCCTGCCATGCGGGTGGCGCTGGAGTCTGGTACCATCGACGGCTATGTCTCCGAAGTCCCAGAAGGCATCACGGCTCAGGATGCCAACCCGAATTTGACCTATCTCAAATTCAGCAAGGCGAATGGCTTCAAGACTGACCCCGCCGACGTGGATTTGGCGATTGGGCTGCGCAAAGGCGATCCTGACAAAGCTACCATCAACGAAACGCTAGCCAAAATTTCCACCACCGAGCGCAATCACTTGATGGACCAGGCCGTAGCGAATCAGCCCACCACTGACAAGCAAGGCAACTGGCTCCTGGCCATTTTGAAGCAATATGGCCCGATGTTGCTGCGCGGGACCGGCATGACCCTGCTGTTGGCCTTGGTCGGTACACTGGTTGGCTTTATCATTGGCCTGCTAGTCGGTGTGATTCGCACCATTCCCCGGCAGAAAAAGGCCGCGCAACGCGGCCTGCTGGCAGTCGGCAACTGGCTGCTGTCAGTTTATATTGAAGTGTTCCGCGGTACCCCAATGATCGTGCAGGCCGCCGTGCTGTATTATGGCGCCGCGCAAGTGATGCACATCAATATGGATAAAACGCTGGCCGCGCTGGTGATTGTGTCCATCAATACTGGCGCCTATATCGCCGAAATCATGCGCGGTGGGATTATTTCCGTCGACGAAGGCCAATTCGAAGCGGCGCACGCGCTGGGCATGACCCATTGGCAAACCATGACCAAGGTGATTTTGCCGCAAGCCATTCGCAACAGTCTGCCTGCCGTCACCAACGAATTTATCGTCAACATCAAGGACACCTCAGTGCTGTCGGTCATCTCCGTTTCCGAACTGTTCTTCACTGGGGAAACCATTTCTGGGCAAAGCTTCCAGTTCTTCCACACTTACCTGATCGTCAGTGCCATTTACCTGATCATGACCTTCACCATCAGTCGCCTGTTCCGCTTGATTGAAAAGCGCCTCGATGGCCCGAAGAACTACAATGTGGAAAATAACCAGATGCAAGTTGTTACCCCAACGATTAAGTAAGGAGGCTCCTCATGACAGAACCCATTATTGAAGTCCGTAATTTGAAGAAAACGTTTGGGACCCATGAAGTCCTCAGTGATATCAACTTTGCCGTGGAAAAAGGCCAGGTGATTTCGATTATTGGCCGTTCCGGCTCTGGGAAATCCACCCTGCTGCGGAACATTAACCTGCTGGAAACCCCGACCTCTGGCGACATTTTGTTCCACGGGGAAAGCATTTTGGCTGACAAATTCGACTTGCCGTTATATCGCGCCCATGTCGGCATGGTGTTCCAGAGTTTTAACCTCTTCAACAACCTGACTGTGCTGCAAAATGTGATGGTCGGCCAGCAGACCGTGCTCAAGCGCGACGCTGACAGCGCCAAAAAGCACGCCTTAGAGCTGCTTGCCCAGGTCGGCATGGATCCCTACATCAACGCCAAGCCCAGCCAGCTCTCTGGCGGCCAGGAGCAACGCGTGGCGATTGCCCGCGCCGAGGCCATGGACCCGGAAGTCCTGCTCTTTGACGAGCCAACTTCCGCCTTGGACCCAGAAATGGTGGATGACGTCCTCAACGCCATGACCGCCTTGGCCCACACTGGCTTGACCATGATCATCGTCACCCATGAAATGGCCTTCGCTCGTGATGTGTCCGACAAGGTCGTGTTTATGAACCAAGGCGTGATTGCTGAAAGCGGGACGCCAGATGAACTGTTCGGGCATCCGCAAAAACCAGAAACCCAAGAATTCCTGAAGCGGTATTTGAACCGCGTTTAGCTAAACGAAGCGCCGCCGAGAACGATCTCGGCGGCGCTTTTGGTTTAATGGAAATGGGTTTGATGTAATCGCAGTTGCGCTCCGCGGGGCAACGCCCGAGCAAATAGCTACGCTTCAGGCCTCACCGGCAAAGAACGCCGGCAATGCCTGAAGCTAGGCTATTCGTCGGGCTAAGTGCGCCCCGCTCCGCAGCCTGTTTAGTTGCGCTCCAGGTGGCCAACGCCTGAGCAGTTAGCTACGCCTGAAGCCTCACCGCCACAAAGCGGCGCTAAGGCTTCAGGCTAGGCTACCTGTCAGGCTAAAAGCGGCCACCCTCCGCAGCCTATACATTCAAGATCCACATAAACCCGACAAAGACAAAGAACAGGCCGTACATAATCGGCGAGACTTCTTTGCCGCGTTTGGCGGCGAGCATGGTGATGGGATACATGATGAAACCCAATGCAATGCCATCGGAGATGCTATAGGTCAGCGGCATGCCGATCAGAATCAAGAAACTCGGAATGGCGATTTCCAATTGCGACCAGTTAATCTGGCGCAGCGATTGGGCCATCAGCACGCCAACAATGATCAAGGCGGGCGCCGTGACTTGATCCGTGACCACCGCGAGCAGCGGTGAGAAGACCAAGCCGACGATGAATAAAATCCCAGTGGTGACGGCGGTTAACCCACTGCGGCCGCCGACTGCGATACCGGCACTGGATTCAACATAGGCCCCTACTGGTGAGGTCCCTAAAATCGAGCCCGCCAGCATGGCCGTGGAATCAGAGGCTAAGGCCTTGCCGACCCGCGGCATTTTGTTGTCCTTCATAAAGCCCGCCTGGTTGGCCAAGCCAACCAACGTCCCGGCCGTATCAAAGAACGTGACCAAGAGGAAGGTCAGCACCACCACCGCGAGTTGTAAGGTGTTGATGTCGCCAACATGGGCAATTGCCACGCCAAAGGTCGGCTTCAGGCTTGGCGCTGGCGCAATCAAGGCGCTGGGCAACTGAATCAACTTGGTCGCTAGGCCTAGCACCGTCGTCAGCACCATGCCGATGAAAATCGCGCCTGGCACTTTTTTAACCATCAGGATGGCCGTTACGACTAAGCCGAAAATCGTCAGCCAGGTCGTGGCCGTCGAAAGCGACCCTAGCCCCACCAAGGTGGATTTGTTGGCCGTAATCAGACCACCATTACTCAAACCCAAGAAGGCAATGAACAAGCCAATCCCACCGGAAATGGCATACTTCAAGTCAGCCGGAATAGCATCAATAATCATTTCCCGCAATTTGAAAATTGTGATCAGAATGAAAATCAGCGATGCCACGAACACGCCAGCCAGCGCCGTCTGCCATGGAATCTTCATGCCAATCACCACCGAGTAGGCGAAAAAGGCATTGATCCCCAAAGCCGGCGCGGTGGCAATCGGGTACTTCGCCAAAATCCCCATCAGCAAACAGCCCAGGGCTGAGGCCAAAGCGGTGGCAGTGAAGACGGCGCCTTTATCCATCCCGGCTGCCCCCAGCACGGAAGGATTAACGAATAAGATGTAAGCCATTGAGATGAAGGTGGTAAAGCCTGCCAACAATTCCCGGCGAACCGTGGTGCCTAACTGCTCGATTTCAAAATACGACAATAATTTCTGTTTCACGTTGGATACCCTCTATTTTCCTGATTTAGCACCTAACAATCGTATAATATTCGTAGTTAAATGTAAATAGGCATAACTGGCACAATCATTGTTCGTGTTTTTAATGAAAACGACACCAAAACACGGCCAGTGGCGCTTGCTGACGATTCAATTTTCGCCACCCTGCCTTATTTGCTGTAAACTAGCTTTTACCCAGGAGGTGCACCATGACCACAGACAAACTCGACGAATTATGGGACGCTTATAACCGCCAAGGTCAAATCATTGGGGTCCAGCGGCGCGGTGATGTGATGCCGCCGGCCACTTATCATCTGACTGTCGCCATTTTGGTCTTCGTCGGTCCAGACCAGCTGTTGCTCCAGCTTCGCAGCCACCAAAAGCTCAACCAACCCGACACTTGGGACGTGGCCGCCGGCGGCTCGGCCTTGCGCGGGGAAACTGCTGTGCAAGCCGCCAGTCGGGAACTGCATGAAGAACTCGGCCTCGAGCATGCCTTCACCACACCGCTGACGACGGTTTGGCATGAGACATGGTTTGAAACGATTTTCGCCATCAATCTCCCCCAGCTGACGCTCGAATCACTCCGGCTGCAAGCCAGTGAAGTCAGTCGCGTCAAAATCCTTAGCACTGAAGCGGCGAGCGCTTTGCTCCAAAACGGCAGTACTGACTGGGGCACCATCATCGCTCAAGCCCAAACAAAAATCGGCTGATGCCAACTCTTACGAGGGGCATCAGCCGATTTTTTTGACTTCATTAGCCTTCAACGCGGGAAATCAGGACGTTGTTAGTGGAGCCGGCTTCGTACAATGGCAAGCCAAGGACGATCACAATCACGTCGCCTGCTTCAACCACGCCTTCGTGAATCAGGCGCTTTTCAGCTTCGGCAATCAGTGATTCGTAAGCATCACCCTTAGGCAGGACCATCGGGGTCACACCCCATGACAGCAGCAGGCTAGAAGCGGTGCGTTCCGTGTAAGTCAACGCAATGATTGGCGCGGTTGGCTTCAAGCGGGAAATCTGGCGAGCCGTGTAGCCGCTAGCGGTCAAGGCGATGATGGCCTTGGCACTTACGCGTTCTGCCGCCGTCACGGCCGCAATCGCGGTGGTGGTGGTGATCGAGCCGGAAGTCTTCAATTCTTCAAGCACTGGTGAGTGTTCTGGCAACATCTTGTCAGCGCGTTCGTCGATCACTGCCATGGTGTGTACGGATTCAACTGGGTAGTCCCCGTTGGCAGATTCGCCAGACAGCATGGTGGCATCGGTGCCTTGCAGCACGGCGAAGGTGACGTCAGTGACTTCAGCGCGGGTTGGCCGTGGGTTTTCCTGCATGGAATCAAGCATCTGGGTCGCGGTGATGACCGGCTTGCCGACCAAGTTGCATTTGCGAATCAGCATCTGTTCAACGGCTGGCACTTCTTCATAAGGAATTTCGATCCCCATGTCGCCACGCGCAACCATAATGCCGTCCGCTTCAGCCAAAATGGCGTCGGTATTGTCGATGCCTTCTTGCGATTCAATCTTTGGAATCACGAGGACATCTTCGCCGCCGACTTCAGCCAGCACGTCACGGATTTCCTTGACGTCACTTGGCTTGCGGACAAAGGACGCCGCGATGAAGTTGATACCTTGCTTAACGCCAAAGCGAATATCGTCTTTATCGCGTTCGGTAATACCCTTCAGCTTCAGGGAAACGCCAGGGGAGTTCACGCCTTTTTTCGCGCCCAAGGTGGCTGGATTTTGGACTTCCAGCACTAAAGCATGGCGCTTCTCGTCTTTTTCGATGATCTTGGTGTCCAAGAGCCCATCGTCAAACAGCACATGATGACCCACGTTCACGTCGTCGTACAAGCCGCCGTATGTAATATCCACAGCGTCTTTGGTCGTGTTCTTACCGGTGTTCATGGTCAAAAGGAACTTATCGCCGGTGTCAAAGTCAATCGTGCCATCGTTGTCGATTTCCGTGGTGCGGATTTCGGCGCCTTTGGTATCAAGCATCAAGCCCACTTTAAACCCAGTATCCTTCATCGCCTGCTTCACCAGGTTCATCCGGCCGAGTTGTTCCTCATGATCCCCATGAGAGAAGTTGAACCGAAAGATGTTCGCCCCGGCGTGAATCAATGCGGTGATCTTTTCCAAATCATTCGATGCCGGCCCTAAAGTCGACACGATCTTAGTCTTGCGCATGTTTTTCCTCCATATAATGCGGCACCCAGGCCGCTGACTGGCGTGATAAGTCTCACACCTTCCATTGTAAAAAATTTCAGTCCAATATACAAACGCTTTCTTGCCCCTTTACTCGGCGCTGCAGCAACGCACTCGCCCCAAAGATGCGCGCCGAATCTTTCAGTAGCAGGCTGGGCCGAAAGCCGGTTCTTAAACACCAGTCACTCGGCTCGTTTTACACGATTAGTTGATAACGTTAACTAACGCTATAATCGCTATCAAATTTTACCATAAACAATTCACTTATATGCTAATAAATGAGTCGTGGTGCTTGATTAACCTAGCTGGTTCTGCTATTTATAGAGTGGCGAATGAAGGGGTCTATTTCTACTTTTTCTAAACGGAATTATTAGTTTATGAAATATTCCCAGGTAAGAATGATGATATCATTAAGGTAGGAAGTTATATGAACCCGACCCATCTAGATTGGTTCAAGCAAAGGAGGAGGTAGCATGAAAAGAATACTGTTCAGTCTCGCAATCTTGATGGCCGGCTGTTTAACGCTACTGATTCCGGCTTACCCGGTCTCAGCAGCCACTGCCAGTGTCACCATTAACAAACGGGTCAGTGTGCCAACCACTGGCACGACCCAGCAAACTGCGCCGCTGGCCGGCGCCCAGTATCGCCTGACCCGCATTGTCGCCGCGACGCCGGGGGTCGCCATTGATCCAGCCCAACCTGCCACCTACCGCGAGCCCGAAGCCCAGCAACTGAGTGTGGTTTTAACCACGGACCAAAGCGGGAAGGCCACTTACGCCGAAGCCGACCTGCGCTTTGGTATTTACCTGCTGGCTGAACTGGCCAGCGCGCAAATCACGACCCCGGCCGCGCCAGTGGTGTTTGCCCTGACGGCTGATGCGCCTGTTTTTACCTATGCCCCTAAGTCCGGCCTGGCCGATCTCAGTAGCAGTGCTCAACCCCAGCAAAATCATGTGGCGACCGAAGCCAAGATTATGCAAACAAGTGGCCAGCTCCCGGCGTTCCCAGGCCGCGTAGCCACAATACTTGCAGCCGGTTTATTAGCCCTGACCGCGCTTTTGGCCTGGTGGCTAAGAAAGAAGGTGAGATTGAATGCGCCAAACTGATTCTCGAACGACGCGTAAGAAGATGTATAAAAAGGGCAAACACTGGATGACGGCCTTGCTGGCGAGCACGTTAATTGCCAGCGGCCCGGTGTCGCTGCTTGGCATCATCCCGGCCGCCCCAGTCGTGGCAGCGACGATTGTTCAGCAAGGCAGCGACGGCACCAGTACTTGGGCGCTTGATGACAGCGGCACGCTGACCATCACCGCCGGCGCACTAGCCAGTCGAGCCAGCGCCACCGCCACTGCCCCAGCGAACCCTTGGCAGAGCTACGCCTCGCAAATTACGCAGATCAACATCACCGGCGCCGTAACCCTGAACCCGATTTCCCGCGGCTTGTTCGGCGGTCTGCCCAATCTCACCAGCATCACCGGCTTAGCTAACGTGGACTTCACTGGCGTCACCGATGCTGGCGGCCTGTTCTATCGAGACAGTGCCTTAACCGACCTGACCTTCAGCGGCGACTTATCCAGCGCCACGAGCCTGAGCAACATATTTGCGCAGATGACAAGCCTGAAAACGCTGGATTTAACCGGCATGAAGACAATTGCCAATCCTTCAGCCAACCTCTGGACCGACGCCTTAACTGGCGATACGGCTTTGACCCAAATCACTTTCGGCGGTCAAACCTATACCGACGCCGCGGGTCTCACGCTCCCTACTGCCGGCACGTGGTTTGACGCCAGTGGCGCCGCCAAAACCGCCCACATCCACACGACCGGGCAAGGCACTGCTGCCCAGATCTACAAACGCTCTACACTGACCGCAACGTACGTCGACGCCAATGGCCAGCCCATCATGAGTGAAGGTATCAGCCCCGATGCGACCACCTATACGCCAAAAACACCATGGAACACTCCTGCCCTGCAAAACTATATTTTTACGCCCACCAGTGCAGATGACTGGAGCTCGGCTTACCAGCAAAATGATATTCCGATTACCGATCAAAATATCACCATTAAGATGACCAAAGTGGTCGCTACGGGTACAGCCGGCACGGTGCCTTGGTTCGTTATTGGCAGTACGTTGCATCTTGGCAGTGGGCAACTGCCAGAAAGTCAAGACGACTACCAAAGTCCATTCATTAACATTGTTCCCGGTGTGAATCTGACTGCGTTATCAATTGACGACCCGATTAAGGCGCCGGTCAATGCAGGCGGTTTATTCGCATCTCTGACCGCCCTCACCACCATCTCCGGGCTGGAAAAACTAGACACCAGTCAGACCACAAGCATGTCCAACATGTTCCGAATGCTTTTCGATTTGAAATCAGGCTTAGAAGGCATTACCAACTGGGATACCAGCAAAGTAACCACCATGAACTCAATGTTCTACGGGATTAACCTCAGTATCCCCGGACAAGTCACCGCCGTCACCACTAACCTTGATTTGAGCGGTTGGGACACGCGGCAGGTGACTGACTTCGGCCTCATGTTTGAAGGCACCCGGCTAAATCAGATTACATTTGGGCCGGATTTTAAAACCGCTCAGGCTGGAAGCACAGGTGTCACCCTGCCAAACTCGGATAAGGGCACCTGGGTGTTAGTGCCAAACCCCACTGGTCAGAAGGAAACCACGGTATACCAAGACACGATGAGCCCCGGCACCTACATCCAAGGCACCGCGGCTTCAGCCGATATGACCTATCAGACCAGCACCGGCACCACCGTCCAAACCGATACCATCTGGGGCGCGCTGGGCAACAGCATCGTCTACCAGCCAATTGACCCTTGGGCAACAGCGAACCTCGACACATTCAAATTTCTCTACGCCACCAGCACTGGCGAGTACACCGATACCATCCCCGCTGCCGTGACCACGACGTTAACCAGCGACACCACCGACAACCAATCCTTCACGGTGCTACCGGTCAAGGCCAAAGGTATCATCGGCAGCGGCGACAACGCTGCCCGCTGGTACCTGAGCGAAGACAACACCTTGACCATCCTCGGCGGCACCCTGAGCAATGTCGATGGCGCGGCCACGAACCCATGGGCGGACATTCAAACCTACGACGGCCAGATTGTGGCTGACGTGGTGCAAAAAATTGAGGTCGTGCAACCAACCGCGCTCGGCGCCAATGCCGCTTACCTCTTCGCCGACATGCCAAAATTGGCCAGCGTTGATTTTACCAATCTCGATACCGCTGGCACCACTGACATGAGCGGCATGTTCAACAACGACGCCGCACTGACGGCAGCCGACCTGTCCATGTTCGATTCTTCAAAGGTCACGTCCATGAAGGACATGTTCGCCGGCACCAGCGCGCTTAGCACCTTAACGCAACCTAGCGGCGGCCTGGTTGGTAGCAGTGTCACCGATCTCTCAGGCATGTTTCACGGCGACTCAGCGCTCACCGCACTCGATGTGGCGAACTGGGACACCAGTAATGTCACCGATATGACCGACACTTTCAACGGCACCAGCGCCTTAACAACGCTCGCCGTGGATAACTGGCAAACCGACAAACTGACGGCCTTCGATGGCGCTTTTGCCAACATGACCAGCCTCACCAGCATCAACTTAGGCGCCGCCGATTCAGCCACCGCCTGGAGTACCGCCAGTTTTGACCCGACGACCCAGAGCCTGACCAACCTTTTTGCCGGCGATACGGCACTGCAAACCGTCACCTTCAGCAAGGCGTTCTCTGCCGCCAGCGGCATCACCGTGCCCCTGCCGCAAGCCACGGCCAAGCTTTGGCTGCGGACCAGCGATGGCGTGGCGCTGCCGGCCAATGAATACACCGGCACTGCCACTAGCAATGGGACGTACACCCTGACACCTGCTACCTATACCGTCACGCTAATTGATGACAAAACCGGCCAAACGCTTGGCACGGTCACCAGCGACCCGCTATCAGCCGCTGGTCTCGGTCAGCCGATTGACACGGATGCCATCCTTGCCGATTGGCCAGGCTTCATACCAATCGAGGACACCGGGCCAACGGTGGGTACTCAGTTCACCATGACTGATGGCGCTTGGACCCAAGCCCTCACGCTCAGGGTCCGGCAAGTCGGTGGTCCCGATCAGTTTCCTAACGCCGGTCGGGACGATCGCCTCATTATTTTGACAGTCGGTACCCTGGCACTGTTCGCCGGCTTGGCGGGCATGCTGCTGTTGACGCATAAAACTAACAAACGGTCCTAAGGAGGATTCTAGCAATGAAAAAAGTTGACTACAAAACACGCCTGTTCCACACCCTCGCCGTCAGCGGCCTGGTGCTTGGCTCCCTCGGTGCCATGACTGTGCCGTTCATCACCAATACCAACATCATCCGCACTCACGCGGCCGCAACGCCAGTGCCAGATGATACTTCTGCCCGCAGCATCACCGTGCACAAGTATGATGGCGGCGCCAGCACCACACCCGCCACCGGTACCGATGCCGATGCGGCGAACCTCGGCTCGCGTAACCCGCTAGCCAACGTGTCCTTTACCGTGCAGAAAGTCACCCCCACCAACGGGGCGAAGAACATGGACCCTACTGATGCCACGACCTACACCACCGTGGGCGATCCGCAAACCATCATCACGGATACGAATGGCGCGGCCACCGCGAATCTTGGCACCGGCAATGCCAATGACGGTTACTACCTGATCACCGAACAGCAGTCGCCTTCCCTGACCGACAAGTCCGCCCCATTCTTCGTCCGGGTACCCCTGACGCAAACCGGTACTAACGGCGCGGATGCGACTTTGGTCTATGACGTCAATGTCTATCCTAAAGGCGAAACCGAAACGGTTGACCTGAGCCCAGTCAAGACCTTCACTGATTCCTCACAACTGGAATCCCTGAAGGTCGGGGCAGACGTAAGCTGGAATTTGACCGTTGCCACCCCTAAGGACATCTACACCCCGGCGGCTGGCTCAGTAGGCGAAGTCTATGCCAACTCCTTGGTGATTTCTGACCCCATTGACACCAACTCCTTGGACTTCAAAGCTGTTGATTCTGTGAAACTCGTGGGTGGCCCGAACGATGGTACGGCGCTCACCGCAACCACCGACTACACTGTGGATAGTACCAAAACCAAAACCAACGGCGATACCACTTACACGGTGGTGCAAATCAGCCTGACGCAAGCCGGGATGAAGAAGGCGGCCGGCTCCACCAACATCGTGGCGCAAATCACCACCACCACCAAGGCCAACGGTGGCGACGCCAAAATCGTCAACACCTTCGATACCTACTATGTACCAGCCACGAACGTCCCTGGTCACCAAACCACGGTACCAACCGACAACCTGACCCCAGGGAGCACCACTGATCCTTCTGATCCTAGCGTGCCAACGGATCCTAATACCGATGATTCAACCAACCCGACCATCAAGTTCGGGAATATCGACGTCTTGAAGACAGACGACACCTCTGATGCGAAGCCGTTGGCCAATGCCAGCTTCCGGCTCGCCGCTTCAGAAGATGACGCCAAAGCTGGCACCTGGATTACGGACAACAACGACCAGGTCATCACCGTGACCACCGATAGCGATGGCCGGGCCCAGTTCAACGGGCTGGCAGTTGATCCAACAACCGGCACTAAAGATTACTATCTGGTTGAAACCGACGCTCCTGCCGGCTATGACATTGATGGGACCATCTACCAAGTGACCGCGACCCAGGACTCGACCATTGATAAGACCATCCAGGATGCGGACAACATGCTGCCGAACCTGCCAATGACCGGTTCCGATGCTCGCCTGCTCCTGCTGGTCACTGCCACTGTCCTGATTGTCGGCTCCGGCTCCGCGCTTTACATCAAGCGGCGCCGCCGTCAGGCAGAAGAAGCTTAACTGATCACCAATCGCATGACCCTCAAAGGCTCCAGGTGCTGCTGTACCTAGGGCCTTTGTGGTATGTTGAAAGAAAGGCTGTGTAGGTCGGCGAACTTAGCACGATGGCTAGCCTAGGCCAAGGTATTGCCACTGTTCTTTGGCGGCGAGACCTTAGCCGTAGCTAGACACTCGTGCGTTGCCGACCGGAGCGCAACTAGAAAGGCTGCGAAGCTCGGCAAACTTAGCTTGACGCCCAACCTCACACAGAAAGGAGCCCCACGATGACCCCACGCAAGGACCGCTGGTTTTATACCCTTTTTGGCAGCCTGTTTGTGCTTGGGCTCATTCTGTTGCTCCTACCATTTGGCTATGACGCTTGGCTCACGCAGCGCAACCAGCAAGCCGTGGTTGCCTACGAGCAGCACCATACCAAGCAAAGCCCCAAAACCGAGCTGATTCAGCAGTATAACCGCATGATTGAAGCCGAGCAGCTCGGCGGTCCGCTGCCTAAGCCGGTTAAAATCAGCCAAATTCAACCGGACCTGCACACGCCGCTGGGTTACATCGACATCCCCGCCGTCAACGTCGACAAGACGCTGATTTACTACGGCGATTCCGACTGGGCGTTGAACCACGGCGCTGGCACCATGCCGCACACCAGTCTGCCCGCCGGCGGTAAGGACACCCTGGCGGTGGTCACCGGCCACTCTGGCCTCGCCAACCGCATTGTGTTTGACAACATTCGTTACCTCAAAAACGGCGACGTTTTTTACCTCAACACTTTCGGCACGCGCAAGGCCTACCGCGTCTATACGCGTAAAGTCGTGGACCCCAACGACAAACAGACGCTCAAGGCCGTCTACGTGCAGCCCGGCAAGGACCGCGTCGCGCTGTTAACCTGTACCCCACTGTTCATCAACACCGACCGCCTGCTGGTTTACGGGGAGCGCATTTCGCTGAAAGCTGCCGCGCACACCCCCACCCACCGCCGCGACCTGTTCCGGCTGGATCACATTTGGGTGGCTGCGGTGCTGCTATTTATGGTGATACTGGTGGTCATTTTCATCTGGCAACAACGCCGCCGGAAAGGAGCTCGCCATGAAAAATAGCCGCCGTTCCCGCCTGTTTGACGCACTCCTGATCGTCATCCTGTTCATCGGCATCGCCCTGTTCATCCTGCCCTTCGCCTTCGACTGGCAGCAAGCCAACCAGCGCGCCCACAGCGAAACCACCTACAAGCAGGCCTATATCCCGCAACCTGACGGCCTACAAACCAAAATCGACGCCTATAACGCCATGATTTTTGCCCAACAGCAAAACCGCGCCAACACTAAGGTGGCCATCACCAGCATTCAAAAGGACCTCAGAGACCCGATTGGCTACCTCGACATCCCCGCCATCAAGCTGCGCGCGATGACCATCTACTACGGTGACTCCGACTGGGTGCTAAACCGCGCCTTGGGCACCCTGCCGTTCACCAGCCTGCCGACTGGCGGCAAAAACACCTTGGGCGGCATCACTGGCCACTCGGGCCTCGCCAACCGTATTTTCTTCGACAACATCCGCTACCTCAAAAATGGTGACATCATCTATGTCAACGTCTTAGGGAAGCGCCACGCCTATGCAGTGGATGCCAAAAAAGTGGTCGACCCAGAAGCGCCAAGCGCCATCAAGGCCTTTTACGTGCAACCCGGCAGGGACCGCATCGCGCTCATGACCTGCACCCCCTTGTTCGTCAACACTAAACGACTTATCGTGTACGGCAAACGGGTCCCGCTGAAGCAGGCAAAGGCGACCAAGACCGAGCATCGCACTTTCTGGAGCGTGGAACACATCTGGTTGGCCGTCATTGGCCTGTTCCTGCTGCTCCTATTGCTGGCGCTTTGGCGGCGAAGGAGGAGGCACCATGCGCAGACTCGTTAAGTGGTTCATTTGGCCAGCACTCGTCATGCTGGCCAGCATCGCGCTAGTGGCGGCCGGTTACCACCACCTGCTGCAAGCCCCGGCCATCGTCATTCCCGCCGGTGAAGCCGCCGCCCAGCAGGCGAACCTAGCAAACAGTCAGGCCGTGTCTGCCCATCACCGCAGTCAAATCGCCGAAGCCGACCTCACGACCTTGCTCACCGCCCGCCCGAAAACTGAGCGCCTCATGGCATCAGCCGGCGTGGGTCGGGTGGCGATTCCTGCGGTGGGCATCAGTCTGCCGATTTTTAACCAGATCAACGACAACACTCTCAGCCTTGGCACGGTGTTGTACTTCCCGGAACGAAAGCTGGGCCAAGGCAACACCGTCCTCGCCTCTCATCACTACCTCGGCGGTGAAGGGCTGCTTAACGCCCTGAACCAGGTGAAAAAAGGCGACGAAATCTTGGTCTCCGACCTGACCTCTGTGTGGGTGTACCAGGTGGCGGCGAATCAGGTGGTGAACCAAGACCAGGTCAGCGTCCTAGCCGATACCGGTGATGCGCGGGTGACGCTCATTCGCTGCGAAGGCCCACGTGGCACCGATTACCGCCGCGTGGTCACCGGCTTGCTCACCCGCCGCACCAGCTTAACCACGAACTCAGCCAAAAGGCTTGGCATCACTGCCGGCAAGCTTCCCGCCAAAGACGACGGACCGCTTGCCTTCGTGGCCGCCGCCCTTGCGCGCACCATCAGCCGCCACCAGCTGGATGGCTGGCTGTGGCTACTGCTGGCAATCAATCTGGCAGTCCTGATCGGTTGCGGTGCTGGCTACGTTCTGGCCGGCGACCGGCCCAAAAAGCCGTCGCGTGCTGAACGCTAGCTGTAACAGCTTCAGTGACATTTTGCTCGTTATCATCGGCGTCTTCGCGCTCCTGCGAAGACGCCGATTTTTCCTGTTCAAGTCACCGCGCATCCTCTACTTCGCCTCACCCCTCAATCGTAAATAACCCCCAGTTATTGTTCATCCCCTTGCTCAGTTCTGTATTTAGACCGAGCATTGCTCACGGATCAACGCCTAGAAAGCATTCAAGCGGCACTCTCAAGTCACATCCTAGCCGCTACTGTTATATAGCCGGTGGCACGGGCGGTGGGCGGAGCTTGGCGGGGGTCTGGCAGTGAAACGATTAGCGACAGGCAGACCGGCGCGGTTTTTGCGCAGGGCTGCCCAGAGCTAATCGCGGCAAAGTTGGAGACAGCAACGAGCGCAGCGAGGCGGGCTCCAACTTTAGGGCCGAGACCGCCTTTTGGCTCGGCCCGGCCGCACAGCCAGCACCCCCGCCAAGCGGAGCCTACCGCCCGCGCCACCCCAGCGGCCGAAAACCAAATCTGTTGACACTAACATTAGGTATCCTTTAAACTAGTAATAACAGATAACTAATTGCAAAAATTCGGTTGGGCGGTGCTCAAGAAGGCTTTCTCGGGGAGGAAAGCGATTCTTGGGTGCGGCCTTTTCTTATTGGAGGAAACCTTATGACCCCCTACAACGAACACAAAGCAGATGTCCTCACTCGCCTGGCCACCAGCCGGCAAAACGGCCTCACCAACGAAGAAGCACAGGCCCGGCTCACCCAGCACGGTCCCAATGCCCTCGCCGCCAGCAAGCCCCTACCCGCCTGGCGCCAGTTTTTGGCGACCTTGAAGGAACCGCTGGTCATCATTTTATTCATCGCCGTGCTGTTGGCCTGGGCCAGCGCCGGCTATGACTTCTTCGTGCGCAATGATCCCAGCCACGGCATGGCCGCCGTGTACGAAAGCATCGCCATTCTACTCTTAATTTTCGTTAATGCTGGGCTGTCCTTTTGGCAGGCCAAAAGCGCGCAGAAATCCCTGGACGCGCTAAAGGTGATGGCCGATCACCATGCCAAAGTCCTGCGCGATGGCGACTGGCTGACGGTACCCGCCACCGAGCTGGTGCCTGGCGATATTGTCAGCGTCAAAACCGGCGACTTTATCGAAGCCGATGTTCGCTGGCTCCATGTCGCTGAGCTGCAAACCAATGAAGCCCACCTCACCGGCGAAGCCGAACCCGTGCAGAAACAAACCCACGCGCTGGGCGCCGACGTGCAAATCGGTGACCGCACCAACATGGGCTTTTCTGGCGCGACCGTGACCCATGGCAATGGCCTCGGGGTGGTGGTGGCCACCGGCATGCAAACTGAGCTCGGCAAAATCGCCACCTTGCTCGATCAAGTTAAAGATAAAAAGACTCCGATTGAACGCACCATTGCGCGTTTGACCACCAAACTGATGATGGTGGCGATGGTGATTGTGGCGTTCACGTTGCTGGTGGAGCTCTTTAAAGCCTACCAACAAACCGGTAGCCTCTCTTTTGCCGCGCTGGCGGAATCCCTTTCCACGGCGATTGCGTTGGCGGTGGCCGCGATTCCCGACGCCCTGCCGGCGGTGCTGTCGATTGTGCTCACGATTGGGGCCACGATGCTGGCCAAAAACAACGGCCTGATCAACTCCCTGAACAGCGTGGAAACCTTGGGTGCCACCAGCTACATTGCCTCAGACAAAACCGGCACCTTGACCAAAAACGAAATGACCGTCACCCGCTTTTATGCCAATGGCGCTAGCTATGTGGTGGAAGGCGACGGCTATGAACCAGTGGGCGAAATCATCCCCGACGATGAAGCTGACACCCCCGGTTTTTCGCGGTTCATGATGGCCAGTGTGCTGAATAACGAAGCCGCCATCCAAACCGACGACGAAGGCCGCAGCCGCCCTTATGGCAACCCCACCGATGTCGCGCTGGTGGTGATGGGCCACAAGTTCGGCATCGACCGCGACACGATTTTGAACAAAGACCAGGCGCTGGACATCGACATCATTCGCGAGCTGCCTTTTGACAGCGACCGCAAAATGATGAGCGTGGTCATTAAAGATGGCGACCAGTATCAGGTACTGACCAAAGGCGCGCCGGATGTGATTTTGGCCAAAACCGATGCCATTTTGGACCACGACCAGCCCATCACGCTGGCGGCAGGCCAGACGGCGGTGGAGGCGCAGGTCAATCGGTTTGCCGAACAGGCGCTGCGAACCTTGGCGGTGACGCTGCGTGACATCGACGAGGACCTGGCGCTGCATGGCAGCACCGCCGAGCTTGAGCAACACCTGACCTTGCTGGGAATTGCCGGCATCATCGACCCACCGCGGCCGGAAGTGCGCCAAAGTGTGGCCACTTTGCATCAAGCCGGTATTCAGGTGGTGATGATTACCGGCGACCACGCGGTGACCGCCCGGGCGATTGCCTTGAAGCTGGGCATTGTCACCGATCCCAGCGCCCGGGTGGTGGAAGGCAAGCAGCTGGAAGCCATGACCGATGACGATTTGTTCCGCCTGGCGCCAAGCATCCGCGTCTACGCCCGGGTGTCGCCGGAACACAAGCAGCGCATTGTGCACGCCTTGCAGCGGCATGGCGAAACCGTGGCCATGACTGGCGATGGCATCAATGACGCGCCAGCTTTGCGCGCGGCGGACATCGGTATTGCCATGGGCATCAACGGCACCGAAGTCACCAAAGACGCCGCAGATCTGATTTTGCTGGATGACAAATTTACCACCATCGAGCGCAGCGTCCGCGCCGGCCGCACCATTTTTGGTAACATCAAAAACTTTATGCGCCACGAGCTCACCACCAATGTCGCCGAAGTGTTGGCACTGCTGTTCGGGGTGCTGCTGATGACGCAACCTGTCGGCCAAGTCGCCGCCACCACCCCGACATTAACGGCGCTGATGGTGCTGTGGGTAAACATGATTTCCGATGCCTTGCCGAGCTTTGCCCTTGGCTATGATGTGCCGGAAGCCGACCTCATGAGCCAGCCACCGCGCAATGTGAAACAATCCATTTTACATGGCATGCTGGGCCGTATTTTCCTGCGCGGCATTGTGATGGGCGGCCTGGTCTATGTCGCCTTTATCTGGGCCGCCAGTCAAGGCATGAGCGGCGCCGAAGCGCAAACCCTCGCCTTTTTGACCCTGGTGTTTGGCCAGCTATGGCATGTGTTTGACGCCCGCAGCACCCGCACCTTGTTCGCTCGCAATCCCTTTGAAAATCATCAGCTGCTCCTGGCAGTGGCGTTCGCGGCGGCCGCTTCACTGCTCGTCACGATCATGCCGTTCTTCAACGAAGTGATGGGTACCGCGCCGCTTTCCAGCACATTGTACGCCGCAGTGGTATTCATTCCGGCCCTGCCGACCTTCATTTTGTCCGGGATTAAAGAACTGTGGCTGCGCTGGCATCGCCCACCGGTGGCCCCAGAGCGTCAGACCGCGCCGGAGCATGATTAAAGATTGTTTTTTCAGGCCAGATTGCCTACAATCGGGGTAACAATATCGAGGTGAGCCAGTTGAATGTTTATCATGCGCTGAAAATGATTCAGATCGAGCACCAGTCCCTCAATCATCGCCAGGTCGTGATCACCGATGAAAACGGCAAGCCGCTTTCGCAGCTGACCGATCTGCTCAGTGATTGTCTCAGTAAAATCGACCTATTCGTTGATTTGCCCAGCACCGACACCGCCAGCGATGTCATTGATGACCTGCATTTGCTGACGCCCTTGCCGAATGACGTGCTGGACGAATACCAAAAAGTCCTCGATCAGCCGATTCAAGCGATTAACGTCGCCTTGCACAAGGCCTTAGTCGAGCTGGTATATTTGCCATTAATGTAGACTTTGGCAAACGAAAGACCCGTTCACGGCAGGTGAGCGGGTCTTTTTGCCAGGGCGGCGATAGACTTAGCCCGCCTGGCAAGTGATGCTACTCGAATGAAGCAGCCTTCATTCGTGGCTGGAGCCTACACCACGCCGATAAAAGCGTCAAATTAGTAATCGTATTATCAATTCTTCGATACCACGACCGCGCTCGCGCTGAGGGGCGGTCAGTTTGGAGGGGTCTCGCTTGGCGAAACAATCACCACCCACGATCACGTTAATTCTGCTGTTGACCGCTGGTTTTTTGCTGCCGCAGCTTGGGCTGTCCGCCTTGGCCATGGGCTGGTTCGCGCTACTACTGCCGCTGCTCGGCTTTTTGTGTCTGCGCCTGGCCGCCCGTCAGCCACTTGCGCCGCAGTACCAACGGCTCGTGGTCTGGGGCCAACCGTTAGCCGCGGTCATGGCCCTGTTAATCTTGAGCAAACTCATTCAAGGCTAGAAAGAAGCATTCTTGTGAAAATTAAACCCTTACCCCCGGCGGATTTTGCCGCTAGTTTAACCCTGATTACCACTGCCTTTGCCACCGCGCCGCATACTGATGGCAATGAGGCCAACCTGGTTGCGGCCCTGCGCCAAAGCCCCGATTACCATGCCGACTATGACGTTGGCGCCTTCACTGACGATGGCGCCTTGATTGGCCACGCCTTGCTCTCCAAGGCCACCATCCAAAACGCCACGCAGGCTTGGCCAATCTTTGTGCTCGCCCCGTTGGCCGTCTTGCCCGCGTACCAAAATCAAGGCGTCGGCGGGGCGCTGATCACCTACCTGGAGATGCAAGCAGGGGAGGATGCCCGGCGCGCCATCTCAATTCTCGGTGACCCCGCTTATTATGGCCGCTTCGGCTACCAACCAGCGGCCAATTTCAACGTGGAGGCGCCGTTTGAAGTGGAATCCAAGTACTTTCTCCTGCGGCCGATTGTTGAAGGCGGGTTAGCTAGCGTCAGTGGCACCTTGCATTACGATCCGGCGTTTGGCTTGGCTTAATTTACAGAAAACTGGCGCCAATGCCGGCGCAAAACTTTCATCAGACCCGCGAACGTGGTAACTTAAACCTTATAGTTTCATTTGGAGGTTATCATGAAAGACCAAGAACCAAAGCCAGCCACTGCGCCGGTTAATTTACCCCACCACATGACCATTCACTGGCACCGTTTTGCCAAAGGGGAGGCCCTGCCTGTCACCCAGGTGCGCTTGACCGAGCGGGCCACCATTGTGGGCCGCGTGGGTTTGATGATGCTGGCCTGCGGCACTGGGGCGTGGCGGGTGCGCGAGGCCATGAACACCATTGCCCGCGCCTTGGGGCTAACTTGCAGCGCCGATGTCGGGCTGATCACGCTGGAATACACCTGTTTTGAAAATGGCCGCCATTATTCCCAGACACTAGCCTTGCCCAGCAGCGGTGTGAACACCGACCGCCTGCATGCCATGGAAGTCTTCGTCAACCATTTCGAGGAGGACTGCACCGGCTTAACCGTGCATGAAGTGCATGAGCGTCTGGATGCCATTCAACGCCGCTCCGGCAACTTCTCACCGCTGCAGGTGGGCTTGGCGTCGGCTCTGGCCTGCGCGGCCTTCGTCTTTCTGCTGGGCGGCGGCCCCATCGAAATGCTTTGTGCCTTTTTCGGCGCCGGAGTCGGCAACTACACCCGGCGGAAAATGATCGACCGCCACATCACGCTGGTGGCGCATGTTGCCGTCAGCGTGGCAGCGGCGTGTCTCACCTATTTTGCCGTTTTCAAGCTTCTAGAAATGAGTTTTCACATTGCGGCAGCGCATGAAGCAGGCTACATCGGAGCGATGTTGTTCGTCATCCCTGGGTTCCCCTTCATCACCTCTGGCTTAGATATGGCCAAGCTCGACATGCGTTCGGGTTTAGAACGCGGTACCTTCGCCATTTTGACCATTGTGGTCGCCACCCTCACCGGCTGGGTGGTGGCGATGCTGGTGCAATTCCATCCGGAAAACTTTCTGCCGCTGGGCCTGTCGTTTTGGCCGCTGCTGGGGCTGCGGATTGTGGCCAGCTTCTGCGGGGTGTTCGGCTTCTCGATTATGTTCAACAGCCCCGTGCCCATGGCCACGATGGCTGGGCTAATTGGGGCGCTTGCCAATACGCTGCGCCTAACGCTTTCCAGTAGCGCTGGCCTGCCGCCAGCGGCAGCGGCATTTCTCGGCGCGCTGCTTGCCGGTCTTCTCGCTTCGCTGGCCAACCGGCGCGACGGTTACCCCCGGATTTCGCTAACCGTCCCTGCCATTGTCATCATGGTGCCAGGGCTTTACATGTACCGCGCCATGTTCAACCTCGGCTTGAGCAATGTTGACGTCGGCGGTAGCTGGCTGATTCAAGCGGCCATGATGGTTGTCGCCTTACCGCTGGGGCTCGCCATGGCGCGGATCATCACTGACCCCACCTGGCGGCATGCGGATTAACTTGGAATCAAAAACTCGCTCTGACCGCGGTCAGAACGAGTTTTTTTAAGTTAGGCTTCTGCCCGCAAAATCTGTAGCGTATGCGCTAGCCCGGTTGCCATATCGAACTGGGCATGCCAGCCCAGCGCTTGCAACTTGCTTGGATCCAGTAATGCTTTCGTGGCTTTACTGAAGCCAGCCTGCTCCACCGCGTCTGGCAGTTCAAACACCACCTGATTGCCGGATTCTTTGGCAATCATCGCAGCCACGTCTTTCAGCATCACATTCGAGGCCTGATCAGCAATGTTATACGCCTCACCATTGACTCCGGCCAGCAGCACCATCAACAAACCGGACACGGCATCGGCGACGTACGTATAGGAATAATGCTGAGTGCCAGCACTTTTCAGCACGATATCCTCACGCGCCACGCCATTGCGGATGAACTGCGTCATCGCCTTGGTGTCGCTGCGCGCCAGCGTCGGGCCATAGCTACGGGTCAGCCGCGGAATCACAACATCCAGCCCTTTTTGCCGCTTATAAGCCTGGCACAAGGCCTCGCCGGCGCGTTTGCTTTCCGGGTAGCCGGCACGCAAGGTGTTGGAGTCAATGTAGCCGCAGTAATCTTCCTTGAACAGCTCCACATCCCCGCGGTTTTCGCCGTAAATCTCATTCGAAGAGGCGAACGCGAACCGCTGGGCGTGATGCGCCACGGCGAATTCAAGCAGGTTTTGCGTGCCGATGATATTGGCGGTAATCGTGCCAATCGGGTCATTGGCATACGCCACCGGATGCGTGTTGCTGGCCAGATGGAGCACAAAATCCACGTCGGCAATAGCGACGTCGGTCAGCGGCAAGTTGACATCGTGGCTGACAAAGGTGAAGTGGTCATCATCCCAATATTCATTGAACCGCGCCTTGGCATGCGCCTCGCTGCGCCCTAGGGCGATAATGTGGCAGTCGCGCTGCTGGGTGTGATTTTGCTGCATCAACACGTCAATCAGAAAACTCCCAATTAACCCGCTGGCGCCAGTAATCAAAATCGTCTTACCTTGGAGCTTGTCCCAAGGCAAAGCCAAGGCCGCAGTCGCGGCGACGTCTTGTTGGTATAATGCTGATTTCATGCTGCACCTCCGAGTTTTATCATACCTTGAAAAACCAGCAAACGCTAGATAATGAGCGATGAGAATAGCCGGGCCGAGACCGGTCTGTGGCTCGGCCCGGCCGCACAGCCGGGCCGGCGCCCAAGTGGAGCCCACCGGCAGCGCCACGGCCCGCCTTTACATCCCTGGCGCTTCGTGCTTGAATGGAGGCGTATTCATTTTGAAGCGCGTCTTGAAGGCGCAGGAGGCAGAACCATGACAGTTTTTCCAAAAGGATTTCTTTGGGGCGGCGCAATTGCTGCTAATCAGGCAGAAGGGGCCTGGCAAGCGGATGGCAAAGGGCCATCGCTGGTGGATGTGACTGAGCATGGCATTGGTAAAAGCGAGCACGATGACACCGTATTGCCTGGGAAATACTATCCTAATCACGAAGCCATCGATTTTTACCACAAGTATCATGAAGACTTACAGGCGATGAGTGAAATGGGTTTCAAATGTTTCCGTACGTCCATCGCCTGGAGCCGGCTGTACCCCACTGGTGAAGAAACCACGCCTAACGAAGCCGGCTTGCGGTACTATGACGACCTGTTCGCGACCATGAAAAAACTCGGCATGGAGCCGGTGGTCACCATTTCCCACTATGAAACGCCGCTGGCCCTGCATGACAAGTATGGCGGCTGGACCAACCGCCACCTGATTGACCTGTATGAGCGGTTCTGCCGCACCATTTTCACTCGCTACGGAGACGTTGTGCATTACTGGATGACGTTCAACGAAATGAACAACACCCACACCATCCCCTACGCCGCTGCGGCGATTGACCTGACCGGCGACACCGACCATCGCACCCAGCAGATTTACCAAGCTGAGCACAATATGTATGTGGCCAACGCCAAAGCCGTTAAGCTGGCGCGCGAACTGATGCCTGGCGCCCACATGGGGATCATGCTTTCCCTCAGCCAGGCCGCCGTTTATCCTGCAACTTGCGCGCCAGAGGATGTCTTCGGCGCGATGCAGATGCAGCGGCGCACTTTCATCTCGGCCGATGTTCAGCTGCGCGGTGCCTATCCGGCCTACGCCAAGCGCATTTTTGCCGAGCATCATTTTGAACTGGAGATGGGCCCGGACGACCTGCAGCTGATTCAAGACTACCCGTCCGAATTCTTAGGCTTCTCTTACTACCGCTCTTCCACCTACGCCGCCGGCACCCCGCTGTATGGCGACACTGGGGGCGCGGTGGGTAAGCCCAACCCTTATCTAAAAGCCACCGATTGGGGTTGGCAGATTGATCCGCTAGGCCTGCGCTGGATGTGCAACCTGGTGCAGGATCGGTACAACTGCCCGATGTTCATTGTTGAAAATGGGCTCGGCATGAAGGATACCGTCAGCGCTGACGGCAGCATTCACGACCCGGCCCGCAGCGAATATCTCAAGGCCCATGTTCAGGCCATCGGCGAGGCCATCAAGGACGGCTGCAACGTCATGGGCTACACCTGGTGGGGCCCAATTGACATTGTGTCCGCTGGCACTGGCCAGATGAGCAAACGCTATGGCTTCGTTTACGTGGACAAAGACGACGCAGGCCATGGCACCTTGGCCCGCAGCAAGAAAGACAGCTTCGAAACTTATCGCCAGATTATTTCTACCAATGGCGACAGTGTCTTCACTGACTAATCGTAGGAATGGGGTATGACGTAACCCCTTCAAAAAAGGACCGAGACTCGGAAATCACGAAGATTTCTTGTCCCGGTCCTTTTTGGTTTGATTGAGAGCCAAGGAAGCGAACAGCCGCTTCGTCACCTTCCCAAGTTCATTGGCGTCGAGCGTTTCGCCGACTTGCAGGCGCAGCAGCAACTCGGCGATGCGGTAGTTACTGTTCATGCTGATGGCTCCAACTTGACTACTCGATCTTGGCCCCATTCTCTTCCATTTTGACCCGAATCGCTTGAAGCATGATCATGTCATCCTCATTCGAATTGCCGGTGAACATCCTTTTCTCCAAGCTGCTCATCGTCTCGGTAAACGGTTCACTATGCCGATATTTTTTGTCGGGATTCTTCGAATTATCAATCTGGTACGTCACGGCGTCAGCCGTCACCCCTTTCAGGTAAGTCGGCATGACATAAATCTGATCCGTCGGCTTGGAGCCTGGACTATAGATCTTGCTGCCATGATCACCCAGAACGAAATTCCAGCTTGGCTCTTCCACAATTGATTCGTAAGCGTAACGAAGGGAAAAACCGGACTGTTTGAGAAACGCCAACACGAAGAAATCATCGTCGGTGGGAATCACTTGCGCCACACCACTGGCGTCATTGCCTTCATCATCCAGAAAGCGTGACTTATCGCGGTAGAAAATGGCGTGGTTCATCGGATCCAGCAGCACCGTGTGCAACTTCTTACCGATTTTCCGTTGGGCCAACGTGTAAAACGTCCCTGCGTCAGCTATGTACCAGTTGTTCCAGAGGTTCAGCCCGGCTTGGCCATTCATGGTGATTTGTTTGGCGGCCACCCAGTTGGCTTGGCGATATTTGTCGCCAGCGGTGAGCGTCGGCCCTCCGACACTGCCCCCATTGCTGGCGGACCGGGCTTCTTGATCTTCTTTGGTGCGCACATCGGGATCGTAAGTCAACTTGGTTTTCCCGTCGTTGTCCATTCCAGTCAGCGTCACCGCGTTTTGCGCAAAGTCCATGATGGTGAGATTGTTGGCATTCGCCGCGTAACCATACCATTTGCCTTGCATCTTCTTGGGAATCGTCACCGCCTTAAAGTCCTTGGCATACTTGGGCTTAGATTCCTTCACTTTGACGATGCTTGACGATTTGGCCACGCTACTACTGCTGGCACTCGCCTTGCTGGCACTCGCCTTGCTGCCGGTCTCCGTGCTACTTTGCCCGCAGCCCACGAGCACCAAAGCTAGCGGAACAGCCGCCAGCCATAACCTCATTTTTTTCATACCCTACTCCTTTGACCCAGTGAATGTTTGACGTCGCCACCTAGCGTATCATCTCAGTCGGTCATAATGTGTCGCGGGCAGCAAAAAAGCCCGCACGCAGCGGGCAGAATCACAGCATTTAGTTGATGGTAACTTCGCGGTCGCCTTCAAGCAAAGCCTTGCCGGTGAAGGGATCATAGATGATGCTGCCGCGAGCGTCGGCGCCGTCATCGAAGTGCCCGCCGCGATATTCAACCACCAACACGCGCACGATGCGAATCGGGTCTTTCACGATGGCTTGATACTGCTTATCCGTGATCATCCGGCGATTGAATTCGGGCACCTGAATGCGGTCCATGATGTACTGGCGGTTGTAGTAGATCTTCGGCGATTGGTTGATGTTGGCGTTCTTGTCGGCGTCGTGCAGCTGATAGGCTTGCGTCACCTTGCTAGCAAGGGTTTGCTTCAGATACGCCGCCGTGGCTTTCGAGCCGACTGTGGCAATATCGTTCAACTCCTCTTCAAACAGCTTCGTCTTCACCTGTTCATTCACCAAGGTCTCCAGCGCCGCGGCGGTAACATCCAAGTTCAACGTCTTGGTCGGCTTGACGACAGCCTGCTTGTCCGAATAGGTGGTCCAGAGGTGCTTGGACTTGTATTTGAACTGACCCAGCCGGAACTGACCGTTGTGCTTGGTGTACTTAATCGAGCCGTCGGTGTCGGCGGCTGGCGCGATGCGCAAGGTGGTGCCCTCGTTGTAGTGGACGGCCACGATGTTGAACTGGCGCTTGATCGTCGCAGCGGTCATCGCCTTTTTCTTGGGCACGATGACGCCTTTGCGCGCCGTCAGGGTGAATTGACCGCTGCTGCCGCCGGCGGTGATGGTGCCGCTTACGGCCTGCTTGCTGTGTTGGCTCACCGTACCGGTGGCACCCGCCACGACAAATTGATTTTTACCTTGGTAGGTCACCGCCTGACCGGAATCCAATTGCACGATGTTGTGCTTAATGGGATAAACCCGGCCATCCGCGAAGTATACCGCCTCATTTTTGGCGGTAAAATCGCTGCCGGTGGCAGTGGCGGTCACCGTCCAGGCCTGCCCTTCCAGCTTCGGCTTGGCTGAGCGCGGCCACAGCATGTATCCCGCCGCTGCGATGATTGCGACCACAACCACGGTCACCCACAGCCACTTAGATTGCATCCATTTCATGATAAGTCCTCCTGAGTTGTCTATTCTTGACGCCTCCTTGAGGATATCAAACCGGTCGGACACCATATGACGCATAATAAAAAAGTCCGCAAATTGCGGCAAAAAATGTCTTTGCGTATGGTCGCTTAAAGCTTAGCACCAGGGAGACCAGGTGCTTTTATGTTATTTAAAAAGGGGCTAGACGATCAACACCAAAAATTCTAGACCCACAAAAAGTCCCAGCCGACATTGAACCGTCAGCTGGGACTTTTGATTCGGATCCGCTAAGCTTGCAGCACCTTCTGTAAAAAGCTCTGGAGCCGTGGACTTTGTGGATGGTCGAAGACTTGCTCTGGCGTCCCGGTTTCGTTGATTTCGCCGCCTTCAAAGAAGACAACGCGGTCAGCCACTTCCTTGGCGAAGCCCATTTCGTGGGTCACAATCACCATGGTCATCCCCTGCGCCGCCAGCTTACGCATGACCTCCAGCACATCGCCCACCATTTCTGGATCCAGCGCCGAAGTTGGCTCGTCAAACAGCATAATGTCAGGCTGCATCGCCAGCGCTCGGGCAATGGCCACACGCTGCTTTTGGCCGCCGGAGAGAGTTTTCGGCATCGCTTCTGCCTTATCGGCTAGGCCCACGGTATCCAGCATTCGCAGCGCCGCCGCATCGGCGTCGGCTTGGTTCATGAGGCCCAACTCCACTGGCGCCAAAGTGACGTTTTTTTGCACCGACATGTTCGGAAACAGGTTGAAATGCTGGAACACCATGCCGATGTTCTCACGCACCTTGTCGATATCCACATGCGGCCGCGCAATGTCGACGCCGTCAATCAGAATTTCGCCTGAAGTGGTGGTTTCCAAGCCGTTCATCATGCGTAGCACCGTGCTTTTGCCAGCGCCGCTGGGACCAATCAGCACCACAACCTCGTTATCCTCAACCTTCAGATTGACGCCGCGGATGACCTCGTTATCCCCGTAGCGCTTGTGCACATCTTTCATTTCAATGCGTGTGGTCATGCTTGCACCTTCCTTTGCACCCAGTTCGATAGCCAAGTCAGTAGCGTAATGATGATCAGATAAATCAGCGCCACCATGGTCCAAATCTTGAAGCCCTGCATGTTGCGGGCGATGATGATTTTCCCGGTTTGAGTCAGCTCAAGCAGGCCCAAAATCGACAGAATCGACGTATCTTTCAGCGTAATAATGAATTGATTGATGAAACTCGGAATCATAATTTTGATGCCTTGCGGTAAAATGACCCGCCGCATCGCTCTGCCCCATGGCAAGCCCAACGACCGTGCGGCTTCCATCTGGCCTTTATCCACCGCGCCAATGCCACCTTTGACAAACGCCGCGGTATACGCGCCTTCATTCAGGGTTAAGGTGATAATCCCAGCGACGAACGCTGGAATCTTAGTGCCAATCACCATCGGCACCCCGGTGTAAATGAACAGGGCTAGCACCATCAGCGGCAAACCGCGGAACAGGTAAATGAAGGTCGTGGCAGTGCCCTGGGCCCAGCGGCTCGGCACCACCCCTAGCAGACCCATCAGCACCCCGACGATCGTGGCACAGATGATACCGACCAACGTCAGCGCCAAGGTTTCCTGCAAGCCGCTCATCAACGTGCCCCAGTTCTGCTTCAGCAAAGTGCCAAAACTGTGGTCCGTACTGCCGGCGGCTTTGGCTTTCTCGGTTTGCTCTTTTTGTGAGCCGTTCCCCAGGTAACGGGTAATGATACGGTCATATTCGCCGGTTTGGCGCAATTTCTTCAGACCGCGATTAAGCGTGGCCAGGAACTCAGGATCGGATTTTTGCACCGCAATGCCGTAGTTATTCGGATCCGCCAGCTTCATCTTGGTGATGCGCAGCGCCAGGCCGGTAGCAATCGCATACTGAATCACCGGTTTATCCTCGAAGCAGGCCGCGGAGTTACCGGCGATGACGTCTTGGTAGACGTTATTGGAATCATCGAAAGTAACCGTCGTAAAGCCGTACTTCTTTTTGATGGAGTTGGCATAAGCGCCGGCCGCGGTGCCGGTTTTGATTGCCACCCGCTTACCGCGCAAATCGGCAAAGCCTTTGATTTTGCTGTTTTTGGCCACCGCCATCACCACGCCAGATTTGAAGTACGGGTCGGAGAAGTTGAACATCTCCTTGCGTTCCTTGGTGATGCTCATGCCAGCCATCACGCCGTCGATTTGGCCGGCTTGCAGCTCCTGCACCGCGCCATTGAAGCTGGTGGCTTTGATGTTCAGCTTGAAGCCTTCTGCTTTGGCAATCGCCTTCAAAATGTCAATATCGATGCCGACTTGCTGGTTGTTCTGGTTGGTAAATTCAAACGGCGCAAACGTGACGTCGGTGCCGACAGTGTAAGTTTTTTCCGCCGCTTGCACCGGTTCTCCTGGCTTGCCCACCACCAGTATGGCCACGATGGCCAATAGCAAACCCATAATCCCCCAACGTTTCACGTTCATCACCACTTTCTATGTCATGTTCAAAGCATAACGGGCGGTGCTGACCCTGTCGAGTGATTATGTCAGATAATCTGACATGTCTCATTTTTAAGGCAAAAGAAAAAGGCGTTGCCGCCTTAGTTTAATCTTTATTCACAATATTACCGACTGACGACTTGGAGATTTTCAGCAGGCTCGCAATTTTCCGGTAGGACATGCCTTGCTGCCACAAGGTGATGACCTGCTTTTGCACCGCAATCGGCACACCGCGATGCGGCTGCGGCGCGGCCGCCTGTTCCAGCGGGATGGCTTTGAGCTCGCAAGCGACGCCTTCCGCTTGATGGGCCACGCGCTGCGCTTCAACTTGGCTGTAGGTAATCCACGTCTTCTTAAGATCCTTGGTCCAACCCGGCAAAAGTAGTAAGTCATCGTCTTCGAGATATTCGCCGTATTCATTGACGACGGTGTATCGTTTCAACTCAACCATTGCCATCCGCTCGCCTCCTTTGCTGATACCTCTATTGTAGCGCATTGCGTCCGGTTTCACACCGGGAATTCAGGCGATCGCCAGGCTCGTTTCACGTGAAACAGAAATTGCCTTTGGCGGTGATTCAGCGCCGCGTCCAGGTCGCATATGGCACTTGATAATGGTGAGCCGGCCAAGCCACCGCCAAGTGGTGCTTAGCGGCCAGATACCGGGGCAATAGCGCCACCCCGCGTCCTGATTCCACCAGCTGCAAAATGCTGGCCCAAGAATCGATTTCTTGCACGCGGCTAAGATCTTGTTTCACGAACTTCAGACTCCGCCGCCGAAAGGGACATAACCGGTCGGCGTTGACCAACACCGGAACGCGTTCAGGAGTGACGCCTTGCGCCTGCAAAAACGCCGCGTCCAGCCGGCCCCGGTCGGTCAGTGCATAATCGACGACATGAAAGGGTGCATAAGTGACGACTGTCGCGGCGGTGCAAGTTGTTAATCCCGCCATCGCGGTGGAACTCATCAAGGTGTAGTGCGCGGCGGCCAGATCGTAACGATTTTGCTGCACCACTAACGCATCAAATAGCAAACTCGACATCAAAATCTCGGGTTTGGCCGCCGCAGGGCGGAGCGCCGTTCGCACTGCCGTCGTCGCCGCCAAGACTTGCTGCGCATACGCCGCAAACTTGTCTCCCGCCGCGGTAGGCACAACGCCCTGCGACGTGCGCGTGAACAGTGGTGCGTCAAACTCAGCCTCGATGGCCTTCAGTCGGGCCGAGATGTTCGACTGTGCAAAGCCCAGACTGAGCGCCGTTTGATTGATGGACCGTAGCTTATAGAGCTGCGCATAGATTTCCAAGTCTTGCAGTTGCATGGCGCACCTCCCTTATCACTGTTTGCGATAAGCATAGCACAATCTCGTCATTCCCAACATCGCGAAGGGCATCTATTCTGAAGCCATAAAGGAGGCAATCATATGCCATATTTACGTGTTCGTATCGCTACCCATGCGACTACTGTCACTGCCGCACAGGTCGCCAGCACTTTGACCGACCTCGCCGTCACCAAACTCGGTAAAAACGCCGCAGCTGCCGCGGTGGATGTGCACTTTAGCGCCCCATCAGACTGGTTCATCGGCGGCCAGGCACTTGCGCCAGACCAGTCGAGTTTCTTTATTGAGATCAAACTCACCGCTGGCACCAACACCCGCGATGAAAAAGCAGCCTTTCTCAAGGCCGCCTACCAAGCCATGACCGAGCTGTTGCCGCATGTGGCCACGACCAGCTATATCGTGTTGCAGGACGTCGGCGCCGATTCTTGGGGGTACGGTGGTGAAACACAGGAATTTCGGTATATTCATGGGTGAAACAAAAAGAGCACTGCCGGCAACTGTCGACGGTGCTCATTTAGTGTCCGGACAACTATCGTTTAATCTCCCAGCGACTGTCAGTATAACTGACCAAGCCCGCCTGATTGCGTTTCGGATAGAAGCGCATCCGCTGCTGCCGCAGCTTGTTCTTACCTACCCGCACCTGCCAGCGCGCTGGCGTCAGCTCCTTAAGCACATAGACGCCGCCTGGTAAATGATCAATAAGCGCTCGTCCATCCTCATCAGTGGTAACCGTCAACTTTTCACCGTGCCGGTAGAGCGGCTTGCCGTTCTTTTTACATAGTTGATAAGTCGCGCCCATCACCGGCCGGCCTTCACCATCAACTCGGTAAAACAGCAAGCGGAAGACATGCCGTCTGAGCAGAAGCAGGTGGATGTGGCGCCCGACCAGGCCGATAATCGCCAGCAAGCCTAAAATCGCCGCGGTCAAAATGCCAATTTCACGCCAATCTTCATTGCGTTCTGAGGTTTTTACCGCCTTGGCAATGGCTGGGGTGTAGGGCACCCGTTTGCCGGTGATCAGCAAGCGATGGGAATTGATCATGTACGGTGTGCATGTCAAAAGCGTAGCCAAATCGCGACCAGGTTCAATCCTCAGCGTTCCGGTGTCTTCGGGCTTAACCACCTGAATGCGGAACACTTTATAGGCCAAGTGCTTCTTAAACACTTTCAGCACGAAAATGTTTCCTTTTTTCACCTTGTTCAAATCGGTGAATAAGCGGCGATCGACCAAGCCACGGTGGCCGGCAATCACGGTATGCGTGTCGGCCCCGCCCAACGGCATCGACGTTCCTGGCACCACAGCCGCGCCCACTGCCAGTGTTTCCTCAACCAACGTTTTGAACAGTGGAACGGTCAGCTTAATGCTCGGTACAGTGACTGTGCCTAACATGTCGCGCTTCATATTCACCTTAGCTGACTTACTGAGGCCGGAAAACGGATCCGCATTCGCGTTAATGCCTTGCTGCCGTAGCTTCTCATTTTCCTTTGCCATCGCCGCTTCTTGCTTGGCGCCATTTTTCGCGTTAATTTTCTCGACTTTGGCCACCCGTGCACGGTCCATCAAATCATTCAGTGGTCCGACATAAAACGGATAAAGGGCCACGCCCGCACCCACGAGCAGCAGCAAAAACGCGATGATTTGCGTGACTAAATAGCGCCTAGGATGTGGCTTTTTCTTCGCCATGTCGAGCCTCCTCCCCAGATGAAAAAACGCCGCGTGGGCGTTTTCTCACTTCATTGATGATTAATCGCAGTAGTGCTTAGACCTCTTCGTGGTGGCTGCCCTTCTTCAAGAACAGGAAACCAGCAATCATCACGGCCATACCGGCAGCGATGATGAGGTAGATCCCCATCCCGCCAGTATGAGGGAGAACACCTTTAGGGGCGTTCTCAATAAGAAGCGGATCAGCCTTGCCATCCGTCATCTTATCTGCATCTTTGTAATATGAAGTAGCCGAAACTTGGAATTCCTTAGCATCTGTTGCTAGCGCATAACCCTTCGGTGCTGCAACTTCAACTGCATGATAGGTTCCGTATTGTAAACCGGTAAATTCAAATGCACCGTCGCCGTCTGAGACGCTCAGGACTGGGGTTGGGTTTTGGGGGATATCGACCTTACTTGAACTAGCAGACACACTTGACTCAGAAGAACTGGAAGCCTGGCTTTCAGACTTTGGATACATCACTGAAACCAGTCCTTCAAGAACTGTTTTCTTCTTATCAGTGACAGTCTCCCCACCAGCATCGGCGTTGATCTTCTGAAGGTCAAGAGCAGCTGCTTTAACTTCTGACGCCACGTACATGTCGCCGTCTTGAACAATGATGTTACCATCTTTATCGGTCAGGACAAAGACGGCATCTTGCAGTTTAGTAGCCGCATCCCCTGTTTTAACCTTAACGAACCGCTTACCACCGACATAAATTGGGGTTTTACCCGTTTCAGTATGCGGCTTGTTGCCATAATCAGTCGTGACTGTGTTATCCAAGCGCTGGACATCAGCTTTCGTGACCACAGCATTATAGGTAATCGTCAAAGTTTTGCCGGCGTACCCGGTGGACTTATCATTCACGACTTCGCCAATCAGAGCTTTCATATTACCGGTTAATGAGAACCCATTAGGCGTAGCTGAGGTCTCATCCGTTGGATAGCCGGCTTTGGTAAACAGCTTATCAGTGACATCAGTACCATTCTCATCGGTGACTTTGACCGTATTCAACTGATCTTCCAGTCCTGCCGATGGTTGATCAAAGACATTAAACTTGGTTCGCTCTGCGATATCGAATGGGATGACTTCTTTAATCGTGTATGAGACCGTGTCACCAAGGCCAGCAGAAGCTTGGCCAGTTTTTGCGTCAAAATAATCTTTTTTGCTTGTTTCACTCAGATCCTTGGTGGTCATGTCATCCTCATAGTTTTTCGGATAGAGATAGACGGCATCACCAGTTTTATCAGTGTCCAAAGGCATCGTCACAATCAATGGAGTAGCTCGATTGACGATTGTCTGCCCTTCGTCCACCGCAGTCTTTTCACCTTCAGCATCAGTCGTGGCCTCAGTCTCAGCGTCGGTGTATTTCGTTTCAACAATCATGTAGGTTTGATATTTACCGTCTTTAAGGTTATCCAGTTTGAAGTTTACCTGGCCTTTATCGTCTGTCACACCCTCTGCAAAGGCGTCACCGTACTTGGAATAATCCCCAGTATCTTTGACTGCGGTCTGAATGGTTGCATCATCACCAGCCGTGTATTGATCGGTAATGTTATAGACCTTAAACGTGACGCCAGGCAGGACTTTCCCGCCCTGTAAATCAGTCACAGACTTGCCTTGGTTATCAAAAACGGAGTCGTTATCTTTGGCCGTCGGGTCAAGTTTGTTCGCGGCTGTTGTATCAAACAACACCTTAGTTACGGTTACGTTCGTCGTGGTCTCTGCTTCCGCTGCCGTCACCACTTGGGCAGTACTCATAATTGCAGAAACGGTCATGGGTAAGACTAGCAGTACGGTCGCAAGTAAATGTTTGAGTTTCTTTCCTGTCATCATTATCCTAATCCCCTTTAGATTTCAATTCTTCTTGATTAATTGTGCGATGCCATAGGAATCCGGCAATAATCATTGTGATCAGTCCGGCTAACAATAAGTTCAAAGTGTCCTCACCAGTTTTCGGTAGCCACAAATGTGACTGTGGCGGCGTAGTGCCACCATCTGGATGGTACGGAATAGTCGTGGTAGGGTTATACACCCGCAAAGCTGAGCGCTTAGCTTCGCTACTGGAGGCATGCCCAGCAAGCAGCGGCTTCAACGGCGCCCCGCGCACGCTAACCATCCCACTTTCAACGACCTGCACGCGGATGGCTTTGGCCGCCTCCGTGATAGTGTAGCCATTCGGCGCCGCCAGTTCAGTGAACTGGTACTCCCCCGGGGCCAGCGCCACATCTGCAAGAACCAGGCCCGTATGATCAGAGGTAAAGCGGCCCACTGCCGCAGTCAAAAGGGGCTGCCTCGTGGCCAGCCAAGTACTCTGTTGCGTCAGGTATTGCCAGCCACCCGCTCGCCAGCGCCGTAGCGCGAAAACTGCCCCGGCCAGTGGTGCTGTTCGACCCGTCACTGAATTCTGACCATATTTGTAGAGATAGGGCGCAGCGCGCGCTGACACGGCTTTTTCCTCTAGCGTCATTGACGCTGAACCAGCAGTGAAGACGATCGGGGCGACCCAGTCACCGCCGCGACGCATGATGGGCAACTGCTGAATCAGCAGGTAAGTTCGCCCTGGTGTTGCGGTAAAAATGGCTTGCTTATCAAGCATCGTGAAGCGGGTAACTGCTTTGAGGTGATGCTGGATCACGTAGGTTTTCGCTTGCTGCTCCGACAAGCCTTGTAAAGTGGCTTGCAAAGTAGCAAGATCGGTGGTGTTTTGCACAACTGGCGTTAAATCATACACCGTCGTTGGCTGACCGCGGGCCGGCGTCTCTACCGCCCCTTGGGTGACGGTGATGGTCACTTGATTGGCCGCCTGTACCGGCTTGATCTCCGCCAGCATTACAGCCGTAAATAAGCCAAGACTGACGATGAGGACCCTAACTAAGGCTTTTTTCATCGGTCCTCACCCTCTCTCTTGTGTTGCAGCCATGCGATCCCCAATAACATCATCGCGACTGCCGCTAGTAATGCACTGAGCAGGAAGGGCTTCAACGGACCGGTGCCACCAGTTCTGGGCAGAATGCCTTTTTTCGGATCTCTGATCTTCAACAACACCGTCCCGGCCTTCTCACTAGGATAATAGCTAACCGTGACATATGTGTTAAAATCACCGTTCAACGTCACAGTAGGTTCTTTATCTGATTTAGAAATATCGATCACTGCATTGCCAGTCAAGCAAGCATAACCAGAAGGTGCCGAAGTCTCATTGACGGTTAGCCTAGTACCTGGTTTGAATCCGACGCTTGAAGTAGCCATCTGATCGGGTTTTAGTACAGTGCTACCTGATGAAGTGGTTAACGTAAAGACCGCCCCAGCCAGTGGTTTGTCAGTATCCGAATCAAGTTTTTGTACGGCAATTTGCCACGGTTTCGCCGCAGATTCATCTTTGAACCGCAGCTCTAAGGCATCTTCTTTTTCTGTGAGCACCACTGGCAATGCCTCAAGGTCGGTATTATTCAGCGGCTGACCATTATCATCAGTCATTCGACCATTGGTGAGACAGATTTGCGTTCCATTTTGCTTATAGCCAACCGGTGCCGCCGTTTCTCGGACCTGATAGACATTATCGGGTTTCATGCCCAATTCTGGCAGCAGACCATCGGCATCAGTGGTATACGTCTTGGACGCATTCAATAATCCCATGAGAAATGTAGCACCAGACAAGGTCTTATTATCATCGTCGGCATCGACCTTAATCACCCGTAGTGGTTTCAGCACGTCTTCTTGGGTGAAATACACCTGATTCGTCGTGCCAGCCGGCTTGGAAAAGCCAACTGGATTAGCCCCATCACTGTTAGCCGCCGCTAAGTCGTACCACCCGCTGTCGGCCGCCGCTGCCGCCTGTGCTTGGGTCAAATCGACCTTACTGAAGGTTTGCGTCTGCCAGGCAAAATGCGGTGTGCCATCTGCGGTCGGGGTTTGCCAACTCGTCGCAATGGTCTCGTGGTTCGTCATGCTGAGTTTGAGTCCATAGATAGTCGGATCCCGCAGGTAACCAGCCGGCGCTTTTGTTTCCTGAATCAGGTAGATACCTTGATGCATCCCCACCAGCGGATTAAGATTATCCGCCGTTGTAGTCGTCGTGGTCTCCGTCCACTGGCTAATTCCCGCCGGCAACGACCAGACCTTGTATTCCGCGCCGGCCAGTTGGTGGGTCGTCCCTTGCGCTAGCTTTGTGATGGTGAAGCCATCTTGCACATTGGTGACAGTCGTGGTCATGTCACCATTGGCCGCATAGCTGATATCGTATATCGGCGTGTAATCAGCTGGCTCATCGACTTCTTTGACCAAATACGCTTGGTTGTCACCATTGGCATCGTTTGTTGGCAGGCCAGAAAACTGATGCTGCCAATCGTTCTGTGCGGATAACGTGACGGGATCTTCGATCGGTTCGAAATTAGTTGCACCGTTACTAGGATTGATTGTGCGACGGTACAGCTGCATTTTGACGGTCGTCGGCCTAGCCGTCTCGGTCGCTTCCAAATCTTGCCATTGCTTTTTAACCGTCACGTTTGTGGTTGCGGCAGGTTTGTTCGGTAAGGTTTTGTTGTTGTTTTTAGACCAGATCTGATAGTCGAAATCCCAGCGGTGGATGGTTCCGCTGCCCACTGTAATTGTTTTAGCAATAATCGAACCAAAAACGTGTCCACCATCTGCTGAAATCGAAGCACTTGGTGCCAAAATTGTGCCTGGGAGATTATCATTCGCAACATTGATCGTGCGATTACCAGTATTGATAAAATTCCAAAGAATTTTATTCGTATTCTTGTTCATGAACTCGTTGTCGACAAAATTAATCGTTTTGTCGAGCGCAACGGCCTTGCCATTCCCACCAGAATTCTCTGGGGCAATCATGTGTACGTTTGGCGCATTAGCTTTGATATCATCTGGTGCGCCAGTAAAATCCACATTGATAATGATTGGTACTGAATTCTTGGCAAAGCTGACATTCAGCAGATATAAAGCGCTGATGGACTTATTGCTGTCAGAAGTGGGTTGGGTGTACATCGCGGTCCACGGAATCGTCAGCACCTTGGCTTCCGGTGACACCGCCGTGGTCAACGTATCGACTTGAGTGGTCGTGCTACTATCACGTCTGTATCCGTTTGGGGCCTGTAATTCATAAAAGCGATACCGCCCAGGAATATTCAAGGAAACATTGATTGATCCGCCGTTGATATCGGCATCACCACCTACAGACCCCGCGAGCGTTGTCATCGCCACAATGTAAGCTGCTTGATCAGTGATGAGATTATGATTGCGGTCAAACAAGTTAAGTACCTTATCGTTCAGCACCAGCTTGCCATTTTGATACTGGGGATTCCCCGTTTTTTCTTTTTCTGCAATGCTCACTTGCGATGCCGTGCGTTGATTGGTCGGATCCGAATCGTCGTCATCCAACTGGTTCACGTCATCTTTACTAGTCGTTTCATTCCAACCGTATAGTTGCGGAAGTCGTCCACCTTTTTGAATCAAATCCCAGACACTGGCCCACCCAGTGGGAATAGCAAAACCTTTTCTGTCATAGCGCACATCCGCTTCATCTTCAGGAAAAGTCGGATATTGAAGCTCGAAAATCGCGCCAGCCAGCGGCTTACCCTCTGAATCGGTTTTCTGAATTTTCATTGCATATGTATCTTCGTAGGTCTGACTGGTGTCACTGGCGTTCATGTTATTCATGTCGTACAGCGTCATGCCGGCGCTGGCTGGTGGCGAGATGCCAAGGTTCGTCAATTGCGAGCCCGTCAGCTGGTTAAACTGATAGCCCCGCTGTGCATATTGTTTGGACAAGCTCCGTAATTTACTCAAGGTACCATCGATATCGATGTAGTCCGGGTTTTGAGAGAGTGTTGTTTTAGCATCGTACGATCTGTCATTAAGGAGCTGGCCGGAGACAGTATTATCTGCTCCGACGACAATTTTAGTTTTTGGTAAGCTGCCGCCGTTGAAATTAGGCGGATCATTTTTATCAGCAAAATGATTGATATAAAACAAATCAATCGCGTTATTCTGGGCATCATGTGGATACAATGGATTAATCCGCGTGCCAACGCTGGTACTGCCGCTCAAAGTATTGGCCGCAAAGTTACCCTCTAACGTGACATGACCAAGGTTTACCGTGTCCCCAAACAACGCAAACCGGCCGGCTTCGAACAGAACATCCTGTTCGGTGCCGGCATTAATTGGGTCTGTGGCGTAGGTTTCGGTACTGACGCTGTCTGCCTTAGCTGGGCTTGGACGCGTTGGTACTAGCTGCAGCGCGGTCAAAAAGACCAACAGTCCCGCGGCAATTCGCGCGAAATGCTTGGTATGAGCGAGATGGCGAATATTACTATTCCAGCTGGCCATACGTAAGCACCCCCCTTTAAACGCAGGACGTTATGCCCACGTTTATTCCTCCGCATACTAAAAGGCCCCCAAAGTTGAAGTGCCCTACAATTGTTAGACAAGAAGTCTAACGATTGTGGGGCATTTCTTGTGACCAAATATAGTAACGAATTAAAGGCAAAAGTGGTTTCTGAATACTTGAAAGGCGGTATTGGTTACAGAGAGCTCAGCGTTCGATATGGTATTCCTTCGCGCGCTAATATTCGAACCTGGGTCAATCAAGCTAAGGCTCATGGTCTCGAATCTCTGAAAGTTAAGCATACAAAAGTTGAATACTCTCAAGCATTCAAGATTGCCGTGGTAGAGTATGTGCATACACATCAAGTAAGTCGTGCGCAAACTGCGGCTCATTTCGGTATCTCTCCCAGCCAGGTTAATTCTTGGTATCGCATCGTCAGAGATCAAGGCGTGGCTGGTTTGCGCTCTACTCACAAAGGGAGACCAGC